>JAFTFC010000207.1 GCA_017449725.1 Prevotella sp.
ACGGTCACCCAACTTTCCGTTGATGGTGTATTCGGGATTCTTGTGGCCAATTGTTAGTAAATGCTCGTTGATAATGATAAACATATCGTCAAAGCAACTGAGCAGCACCCTTGCCACACGGATGTTATCATCCAGCTCTGTATGGTCAGCCCGAATGCTTATCAGCAACCGTTCACCGTATATCTCGTCTTGGATAAACTCCTTGTTCTCTTCCATAAGTGCAAAAGTACAAAGAATTTTTGGAATTTAAATCAAAAGCGGGATAAAGCTTAAAATAATAGGGAAAATATTTGGAAGTATTATTTAGAGGGCTCTTCTCACGCGCGCGCACGAGAAATGTTGTTTTTTGTTGCAACTTTTGCAATGGATGCCACAAACCGCCTGTTTGTCGGCACTTCGCGAGTTGCAAAATAGTGGCAAAGTGACAAAATACTCCCGATTTTAACATATTTTTAATCCGATCTTGCCCTTCGCCATTTTCAAGAAGTTTTCGTAGCGCGAAAGAGTCTCTTTCGTTACGGGAAAGTGACTCTTTCGAATTACGAAAGAACCACTTTCGCAACTCGAAACCAGCACATAGTGAAAATGTTGTCTGAGTTGTCTTTTACTAAACGACCGCCATTTGGCGTAAAATTTTGTTAAATACGAGAGTTTGTTGCCACTTTGCCACTATTTTGCCACTTCCGAAACCCCGATGAACAGGGACTTAGTGGCATTAGTTGCAAAAGTGGCATTATTTTCGCAAAAATTTCTGGGGAGGTTCGGGGGGGGCTATATTGTGCAGTAGAACCGTCCCGGTGTGCAAATTCAAAAAATAGTTAAAACCGGTAAGAATTTCGACAACATTCACGTTATTGCTTATCTTTGCAGTCAGATGGAGAAATATAAGGAGTATAAGGACTGTGCGATAGAACTGCTGAAGGTTCTGATCAGCACACCGTCGGTGAGCCGGGAGGAACAGCAGGCTGCCGACAAGATGGAGAATGCGATGAGGCAGATGGGACTGTCGCCACAGCGCCAAGGTAATAACCTGTGGGTAGTGGGGAAGGACTTTGACAAGACGAAGCCGACAATACTGCTCAATGCCCATATAGACACAGTGAAACCGGTGGCATCGTGGACGCGTAACCCCTTCGAACCGACGGAAGAAGACGGATGTCTCTACGGACTGGGGAGCAACGACTGCGGAGGCGGACTGGTGTCGCTGCTCCAGGTGTTCAGAATACTTCAGGAAACGAAGCAGGCGTACAACCTCGTCTATCTCGCTTCTGCCGAGGAGGAGGTTGCCGGGAAGGACGGTATTGCCAGTGTGCTGCCGCTGCTGCCCGAGATTGCGGTAGCCGTGGTGGGCGAGCCTACGGGTATGCAGCCGGCAATTGCCGAGCGCGGACTGATGGTGCTTGACATAAAGTCGTACGGACGCTCGGGACATGCCGCCCGCAACGAGGGTATCAATGCCATAGAGGAAGCCCTGGACGACATCCATTGGATTGTGTCGCATAAGTTCCGCAAGGAGAGTCCGCTGTTAGGACCCACGCAGATGAAACTGACAATGATTCACAGCGGTACGCAGCATAACGTGGTGCCCGATCTCTGCGAGATGGTTGTCGACGTGAGAACTAATGAGTACTATCGTAACGAGTACGTCTATGAGTATGTTAAGAAGCATCTGAAGAGTGAGGTGACGGCACGCTCGTTCCGCCTGAACTCTTCGTATATAGACCCAGAACACCCGATAGTGAAACGGTGCGTCAAGATGGGAATGAAACCCTACGGATCGCCGACACTATCGGACCAGTCGCAGATGTCGTTCCCGTCGATAAAACTCGGTCCCGGAGAGAGCGCACGCTCGCATACTGCCGACGAGTACATACGTATCGATGAGATAGAGGGGGCTATAGATACTTACGTTCGGCTTCTTGACGGACTTTCTATCGCCCAAGCCACGCCTCGGGATTGAGTTTCGCCGTCTCCTTGCGGAGCTGGAACTGGAGGATATGGTCGGAACCCAGTGAACCGAGCACCTGACGGGTACTGACCTTCTGCCCCTTATGAACGCTGACTGATTTCAGGTTACAGTAGACGGAGATGTACTTGCCGTGACGCACCATAACAATCATCTGACCGCCGAAACTGAAGACTGCACTCACTTCACCATTGAAGATTGAGCGTGCCTGAGCACCGGCACTGCCGAGGATGTTGATGCCCTTGTTGTCGAGGGTTACGCCCTTCAAGCCTTCTACGTTATACTGTCCGAAATGGCTCACAATGCGGTAGCCGCCAGTTATTGGGATTGGCAGACGACCGCGGTTGCTTTCGAAGTTACTGCTAAGTGCACGGTCTGCGCTGCTGAATGTAAGAACTTCCTTAGACTCTTCGGCGGCGCGTGCCACCTCACGGGTGTTGCGCTGATTGTCTACCTTTGCCTTGCGCTCGGCTGCCTCAAGGTCGGCTGCTGCCTGACGAGCCTCCTGCAGGGCGCGCTCCTTGTCTTTTGCCGATGCTTCCTCGGCACGTGCGCGTGCCTTTGCCTCTCGTTCCTTGGCTTCGGCAATGCGTCGCGCATTCTCACGTTCTATGCGTTCAGCCTCTGCCTTCTTTCGTGCCAGTTCTTCAGCCTTGCGCTTGCGCTCTGCCTCGGCTTTTGCCTTTGCCTCCGCCTCGGCACGAGCCTTTGCCTTAGCCACTTCTTCGGCTATGAGACGGTCTATCTGTGCATTCAGTGCGGCATCCTTCTTTTTCTGGTCGTCAATGATTCCCTGAATGGTTTTCTGCTGTTTCTGCAGGGAGTTCACCATGTTCTGCTGTTCTGCCTGCTTGCCTTCGAGGGCTGCCTTCTCCATCTTTCCCTTATAGAGCATGTTGCTCTTGTCGCCTTTCACCTTTTCCAGTTCTTTGTGCTTGGCGGCAATCTGCTCCTGTTTAGCCTTTACCATCTCGCCCTGAGTGCGCTGGTAGGCGGCATAGTCGCGCACGAAGCGCAGACGGCGGTACATCTGAGTTAGGTTCTTGGCGGAGAAAACGAACATCATCTGGTCTTGGATGTTGCGGTTGCGAGCCATGTAGCGCATCGACTTGATGTACTTCTGTTTTCGGTCTTTCAGCTGCTCTTCAAGGGTTTCGAGTTGGGTGGTAAGCAGTTCGATGTTACCGTCGAGTTTGACGATATCGTTCTGTATCTCCTCGATGGTTTTCTTGCGCTGAGTTATCTCTCCGTTTAGTTCGATGAGGTTGTTGAGGCGCTTCTTCACGTCAGCCTTGTTGGCTCTTAGGAGTTGTTCCTGCTCACGGATTTTCTGCTGCACCTGAGCCCGCTCTTTTTGCAGTCCTTTTATCGATGAATTGGTGAAAACGGGTTCCTTGCCCTTCTTTGTGCTAGTGTTCTTCTTTGTGGTGTTCTTCTTTGTTCCAGTTGCCTTCTTGGTTGGTGTAGTCTTCTTTGTCGTAGTCGTCTTGTTCGTTTTGGAAACGACTTTTTTGGTCTGTGCCTCCAAGGGAAGAACAAACATCGCGGCGAGTAGTATGACAAGGAATTTCTTCATCTTACAGACTCATTATTTTACGTAATACATCCTCAACGCTCACCTCTTTGTATTTCGACGACACGGTGGTTCGCGGGGCCCAGTCGCTGTCGGTAGTAATGGAGTTAAGACCAAGGCGCACGCTGACTTTGCGCGCCTTCTGGGTGGCGTTGGTGTTCATGTTGATAGCTATGTCCGACGGGAACTTCTTGGACCCCAGCGGTTTGAATTTGTCATAGCGGCACTGTACCGAAGTGGTGCCGTTCTGCGGATGGCTGTAACTGACGTTGGCTTCGCTGATGAGGGCAGTTTTGTTGTCGGCAAGCCATTGATAATTCATGTGGTCTTTCTTGAGCGACACCACCGATGTTGTGGCAGACTCTCTGAGGTCTACGTCGAAAGTCTTGAGGGCTGACTCCGTCACCTTCTCTTTTCCCGGGATGAAGAGTTCGTTCCAGAACAGTGCCTGAAGGGAGTAGAAATTCAGTCCGTTGTTCTTGAGGAAGTCCACTTGGTTGTAGTCTGCCTTGATGTATTCCGAGTGAATGCGGTCGACAATCATGACATAGTCCTTAGTGAACTCCAGCCGTCCTGCCTCGATGCCGATAATGGGCACGAAGAGTTGTATGCGGATAACGTCGTCCTTGCGCATGTGGAGCGAACCGCCGACAGAAATGTTCTGCGAACCGGTGTTCAGGGTGAAGTCTATCTTTGACACGATATTCTTGCTGAACGTGGCATTGTCGTAAACCTTGCGTACAAACTCCATTTTCTGCTTTTCCATCGATGCTTCAGTAGTGCCGGCACTAGATTTCCCGTCGTTGACAACCTGTTTCTGGGTGCCACAGGCGGTGAAAGCGCACAATGTGCAGAATATTAGTGTCTTTATTATTTGCTTCTTCATTCAATATACCTCCTTAGCTTTATCTTTCGTTTAAGTGTCTTGGCGTTCTTACTCTCCTTGGACAATGCCTCCTTCCAGAAGTCTACTGCCTCCTGAAGGTCGCCATGCTTGCAGTAGATGTCGCCTGCGTGCTCCAGAAGTACCGCATCGGCGTCATCGCTGTGCTCCAGCGTGCGGTCGATATACTCCTTAGCCTCTTCGTAGCGTCCCTGCTTGAACATAATCCATGCGTAGGTGTCGAGAAAAGTGGGGTTCTCGGGCTCCGCCTCAACGGTCTTTTTGCTCATCCGCTCCGCCTTTTCGAGATCGGTATCTTGCTCGCTGAGGTAATATGCGTAGTTGTTAAGGCACGGAACATTGTCGGGCTTCCATTGCAGGCAACTGTCGTAGGCAGCGTATGCCTCCGTCACCTGTCCTTTTTCGTGAAGGATGTCACCCATTAGGGCATAGAAGTCGCTCACTATGTCCTTGTTGCTTTTATGGTTTATCTGGTTTACTCCCCTGCGCAGGGCGTCCAGGGCTGCTTCCTTGTCTCCGTTCTGGAATTGTCCGATGGCGAGGAAGTAATAAAACACCATTTCATCGGGATTATACTGAGTCGCCTCTTTCGAAAGGCGTATCACTTCGTCCCGCTCGCTATCGTCTTGCCAAAGAGCCTGTATGAGCGAAAGCCGCACCGACGCATTGTCGGGTTCTATTCTAAGAGCCTGTCGGTAGAGAGTGTTAATGGAGTCTTGGGGGAAGTTCTTCAGTTGGAGGTAGGCGGCGTACATCTCTGTGAGGTCCGAAGACTTCTGCGGATGACTGAGAATGCGCTTGAAAAGTGCTATCACCTGAGAACTGTCAGCGCCGTTCTGTTCGTTTTCTGATACCACTTTCCTTATTAGTGTCACCTTGTCGGCGGTAGATGTCTCGGGGTTGATGAGAAGTTCTTCCTGAAGCACCTCCACGAGTGAGTCGTTGTCCATTGTGCGATAGTAGTCGAGCAGTGACATCTTGGCAGCGGTGTTTGACGGTTCCTGCTGCAAGGCATACTTGTATTCGTCGTATGCCTCCATGTGTTCACCGTTCTGCATCAGCCAGTTACCCATCATCACGTGGTAGTTCATGTCGTTGGGATGCTTTGCCGAAAGGTCTTTAAGTACCTGCAACTCCTTGTCTTTCTCACCCTTCAGTGAGTAGACGTGCATCTTGGAAAGAGCCGTCTGTTCGTTGGCTCCCTCGATGTTCTCAATGCGGTCAAGACAGTCTATAATCTTGTCGTAGTTCTTGCTCTGCCCGTAAAGTTGGATGAGTATTCCAAGCACGTCGGTTCTGTTGGGCGACGAAGTCATGAGCCGTTCGTAGGCATCGATGGCTTTATCCCATTTCTTGGTGCCGATGTATGTCTGTGCCAGTCGTTCCTGATAGGTGACATTCCCTGGACTAAGGCTTACGGCTTTCTCCATGCAGTCGAGGGCAAGCGAGTCTTTTTCCATCTCGGCATAGAAGGCGGTCATATTGAAATAAGCCTCTGCTGCCTTGGGGTTCAGTTCGATGCAGTGTGTGAGAAGGTCTACCGCTGCAGCGTAGTTGCCTTTCTGCATCTGGTTGGTTGCCTCGGCATAGAAGTACTTGAAACGCTGTGAGGTATTGTGGTCGACCTTCTGAGCGACCGTATTCTCCTTGACAGCGTTCTTACCGCAGCCCGTCAAAAGGATGCAGAAAAACAATAGAAATATGTTTTTGACTATATGCACAATCTTCTTACTTCTAATAGCTTACAACCAACACCCTACAACTTTCCCGTATGTCCGTAGCCGCCTTCGCCGCGTTCAGTCTCATCGAGGACATCGACTAATTCAAAGTCTACAGTCTCATGACGTGCTATCACCATCTGTGCTATGCGTTCTCCGTCGTTGACAACGAACTCGTCCTGTGAGAGGTTCACCAGCACTACTCCTATCTCTCCACGGTAGTCGGCGTCGATGGTTCCGGGGGTGTTGAGCACCGTGATTCCATGCTTCAGTGCCAGTCCGCTGCGCGGGCGCACCTGGGCTTCGTAACCGGCAGGCAGGGCTATGTGCAGACCTGTGGGGATTAGTCGGCGCTCCAGCGGACGGAGTGTTATCGGTTCGGCGATGTTGGCACGCAGATCAAGACCCGCACTCTGGGGAGTGGCGTAAGCCGGCAGGGGCTGATGTCCCTTGTTAATTACCTTTACCTTTATCATATATTTAAAAATAATGTGCAAAGGTAATAAAATAATTTCTAATTCATAATTCATAATTCATAATTTTGTGTACTTTTGCAAAAAATTAGGATTTATGAATTGGGAACAACTCATCACATGTAAGCGGTTGGGACAGGAGAACCGCCATATAGAGCGCCACGATGAACGCTCGGAGTTCAAGCGTGATTACGACCGTCTGATATTCTCCGCACCTTTCCGCCGAATGCAGAACAAGACTCAGGTCTTTCCGCTTCCGGGAAGTATCTTCGTGCATAACCGCCTGACGCATTCCCTCGAGGTGGCAAGTGTAGGAATGTCGCTCGGTTCTGACGTTGCCCACAGGCTTCTAAAGGATAACCCAGACTATGCCGACACGCTGATTCCTCAGATGGGAACTATCGTCAGTGCCGCTTGTCTTGCCCACGACATGGGTAATCCGCCGTTCGGGCACAGCGGGGAGAAAGCCATTCAGTCGTTCTTCACCGAGGGTGGGGGACAGTTCCTGCAAAAGGAGGTGAGCGCTCGTTTTTGGGATGACATCACCCACTTCGAGGGAAATGCAAATGCTTTCCGCCTGTTGAGCCACCGCTTCTTAGGGCGTCGTGAAGGCGGTTTCGCTATGACTTACTCTACTCTTGCCAGCATTGTGAAATATCCCTTCGCATCATCTGCGGCAAGCAAGAAAGGGAAGTTCGGTTTCTTCTGTTCAGAAGAGGAAATATATAAGAGAATTGCCGATGAAATGGGAATAATTTGTAAGTCCAAGCCAGGAGAACCGCTCCGTTATGCCCGTCATCCGCTGGTATATCTTGTAGAGGCAGCCGATGATATCTGTTACGAGATAATGGATATTGAAGACGCCCACAAACTGATGATATTGTCATTTGACGAAACGCAGGAGATGCTGCTCGGCTTCTTCGATGAAGAGATGAAGGAGCATATACTGAAAAGAATCGTGGATGAGGGTATCACAGACGAGAGCGAGAAGGTGGTGTATATGCGTGCCTGTGCCATAGGAAAACTTGAGAATTGCTGTGTTGAGGCTTTTATGGAGCACGAGCAGGAAATTCTCGACGGCACATTCGAGGGCAGTCTGATAGACCATATCGCACCCCTTCAGCGCGAGGCTTACAAGCGTTGCACCATTATGTCGGTACAGAAGATATACAAGAGCAAGCCCGTGCTGGACGTTGAACTTAGCGGTTACAAGATTCTTGCGACGCTGATGGAAGCAATGATGGATGCCGTGATGCACCCCGACCGCTTCTATTCAAAACAATTGCTCGACCGCGTCAGCAGTCAGTACGACATTCGCAGCGAGAATCTGGAAACGCGCATAATGTCAGTGATAGACTATGTCAGCGGAATGACCGACGTCTATGCATTGGATGTCTATCAGAAGATAAACGGTATCAGCCTGCCTGTAGTCTAAGGACTAAATGTCGCTTTTGTAAATCACCTTGTTGGCACCACTGGTAATCTTGAGGTGTTCGGGGTGGTCCTTGATATAGCTGTCGATATGGCGTACGCGCTTCTCTTCGAGAATTTCGTCCATTGCTATAAGTATTCCCGTTTCTTCCACATCACCGAAGCCGTAGTTGATGGCTGTTCCGAAGAGCTTCATTGTGGGCGACAGGTTCATGTAGGCATTTACCAGCGGTGGGATATTATATCCCATCTTACGGATTTCCTGATTCAGAATCTTGTAGTTGTCGCGGAAGTTATCGGCTGTGAAGATGGCTGCTAATCCCTCCTCGGGTGTTTCAATAATCAACGGTTTCATCGGTGTTATCAATCCCTCCTTGTCGCCGAAATGCTTCTTGAGGAAATAGAGAATCATGTCTCTTCCCTTGCGTATGTATGACGGGTACATCGTAACCTTGCCGAAGAAGTACTTCAGTTCGGGCTTTATGACGTATAGCGCTCCGAGTCCGTCCCACAGGTTATCGAGGGCGAAGATGCTCTTGGTGTTCTTTTGAACGTTCTGGTACTCCAGCGAAACGAACGAACGACCAAGCTCAACAGTGTAGGGCATATACTCACGAAGGAATTTCTCGGAGAAACGGAACATGTGGCTGGTGGCGAGTATGGGCTGCCCCTTGTCGTCCATCTGCCAGTCGGTACCCATCAGGTATCTGTAACCGCCGATTATCTCGCTTGTCTCAGGGTTCCACACAATAAGCTGCTTGTAGCAGTTCTCGCAAGTGTCGAACTCGTCGATGTCGCAGTCGAGACCCGTTCCGCCGCCAGCCTCGCGGATGGCTTCTTCTCTCAGTCTTCCAATCTCCCTCATTACGTTAGGAGCATTGTGGGCGGTGACAATGTAAATCTCATTATGACTCTTGTTGGTCATTCTCAACTGCTTGTCGGGAGTCAGTTCGCTAAGTAGCAACTCCTTTGAGATAGGTGCGATAATCGGTTGATCCATAGTTTTTTATAATGAATAAGCTTTGTCTTGTACCCACTGCGCCCACTCGTTGTGATTCTTTGACTTGTCGAATGTCTGCCAGGGTATAGGTTTGCCAATGGTGATACGGAACGATTTGTTCACGTTCTTGTACATTTCGTCAACGAGGAATATCATTGCGATATTCACCTTTTTAATATATGTGTCGCTGAAGTTCGCCAATCGGTAGAAGAACTTGGAGTTCTCTCCTTCGAAGTGGATGGGGACTACGTCGCGCTGATATTGTATGCTCTTGGTAATGAAGGTCTTCTTCCAGGGAATGTCTCTTATTACGCCGTTACGTTTCCTCGAGCAGATGCCGGCAGGGAACATCAGCATGTGGTTGTCGCTCTGGAAACCTGCCTCGACCATAGCGGGGAAGTCGCGTCCCTGGCGACCTGTCTTGTTGATAGGAATGCACACGGGTGCCAGTCCGGGGAGGTTCATCAGCAGGTCGTTTACGAGATATCGGAAGTTGCCGTCGTAGTGTCGACCGATGATAGAGCCGAGCGCCACACCGTCGATACCCCCCAGAGGGTGATTGGAAACAAAGGTGTAGAGACGTCCGTCATCCTTCTTTGGAAGGTTGTCCAACCCTTCAATTTGCAAATCCATCTTGAGATATCTGACGCAGGCTTCAAGCCAAGGAGTTCCCGTCAGTTCGCGCGATTCCCAGAGGAAAGCGTTCACTTCGTCCTGATGAACTATCTTCTTGAGCCAGTTCACCATACAAGAGGGAACGAACTTCATACGCCCGTCGCCCAACTTTCCTCGTAAAATCTTCTCGATGTCGATGGTTTTTTCTATCATTTTGCTCTATAAAATCTCAATCACCCTGCAAAGGTATAAAATAAAATGTAAAAAAGACGACAAATTATTGTTTTTTTATCATTATGACAAAACGGCAGTCGGAAATGACTGTTTGGCAGAGACCTTTCTTCGGGCATAACCTTTGAGTGGAGGCTTGTAGATAATCAATTAAAAAAGAAGGGAGATTTGAATATGACATTAGACAAATTTACAATCAAAGCACAAGAAACCGTTCAGGAGGCTGTAAACACAGCACAGCGTAACGGACAGCAGACGATTGAGCCTGTTCATCTGCTGGTAGGAATATTGGAAAAGGCTAAGGACGTGACGGCGTTCATCTTCCAGAAACTTGGAGTCAATGCGCAGCAGATAGAGACGCTGGCAACGCAGGAACTGCAGCATCTGCCGAGGGTGCAGGGAGGACAGCCGTATCTCTCGGGCGATGCCAATCAAGTACTGGTGAAGGCAGAAGACCTTGCCAAAAAGATGGGTGATGAGTTCGTCAGCGTGGAACCGTTGCTGTTGGCGCTGCTGACAGTAAATTCTACGGCGAGTCGCATCTTGAAGGATGCAGGATGCACTGAAAAAGACATGAATGCTGCAATTGCAGAGTTGCGCCAGGGTCAGAAAGTGAAGTCGCAGTCGGCAGACGACAATTACCAGTCGTTGGAGAAATACGCCAAGAACCTTGTTGAGGATGCCCGCGCGGGAAAACTCGACCCGGTAATCGGACGTGATGACGAGATTCGTAGGGTTCTGCAGATATTGTCGCGCCGTACCAAGAACAACCCAGTGCTCATCGGTGAGCCGGGAACGGGTAAGACGGCTATCGTAGAGGGACTGGCACAGCGAATCGTCCGCGGAGACGTGCCTGAGAACCTGAAGCAGAAACAACTATACTCCCTTGATATGGGTGCCCTCATCGCCGGAGCGAAGTACAAGGGAGAGTTCGAGGAACGACTGAAGAGTGTTATCGGTGAGGTAACTCGAAGCGAAGGACGTATCATCCTGTTCATCGACGAGATACACACACTTGTAGGAGCAGGAGGTGGCGAGGGTGCTATGGATGCAGCCAATATCCTGAAACCGGCACTTGCACGAGGAGAACTTCGTGCCATAGGTGCCACGACCCTCAACGAATACCAGAAATACTTCGAGAAAGACAAGGCACTGGAGCGCCGTTTCCAGACGGTTATGGTAGACGAGCCGGACGAGATGTCGGCAATATCCATACTGCGAGGACTTAAGGAACGTTACGAGAACCACCACAAGGTGCGTATTCAAGATGATGCCTGCATAGCAGCAGTGAAACTCTCGGAACGGTATATCAGCGACCGTTTCCTGCCCGACAAAGCTATCGACTTGATGGATGAGGCTGCAGCGAAACTGCGTATGGAGCGCGATTCTGTCCCCGAGGAACTCGATGATATAACCCGTCAGCTGAAGCAGCTCGAAATTGAGCGCGAGGCAATAAAGCGCGAGAATGATGAGCAGAAGATTACTCAGCTCGACAAGGAGATTGCCGAACTCCGCGACAAGGAACGCGAGTTCCGTGCCCGTTGGGAAAGTGAGCGCGAACTGGTGAACAGTATTCAGCAGGACAAGGAACAAATGGAACAACTGCGCTTTGAGGCAGAACGTGCAGAGCGCGAAGGTGACTACGGACGTGTGGCAGAGATACGCTACTCTAAACTGAAGGCTCTCGAGGATCATATCGCCTCGGTTCAACAGCAATTGAACGGAGGAAATTCAGGGGAAACCGGAAATAGCAATACGTCAGGCTCGCGCCTCGTTCGCGAAGAGGTGACCGCCGACGATATTGCCGAAGTTGTTAGCCGCTGGACGGGAATACCTGTAAGCCGTATGCTGCAGAGCGAGAAAGAAAAGTTGCTACACCTCGAAGAGGAACTGCATAAGCGTGTTGTAGGACAGGACGAGGGAATTACGGCTGTTGCAGATGCCGTACGTCGTTCGCGTGCCGGTCTTCAAGACCCCAAGCGTCCTATCGCTTCGTTCATTTTCCTCGGTCCTACGGGTGTGGGAAAGACGGAACTTGCCAAGACCCTTGCCGATTTCCTCTTCAACGACGAGCAGATGATGACGCGTATCGATATGTCCGAATATCAGGAGAAGCATACCGTAAGCCGTCTCATCGGAGCGCCTCCGGGATATGTCGGATATGACGAGGGCGGACAATTGACTGAGGCGGTGCGCAGAAAACCCTATTCTGTTGTGCTGTTCGACGAGATAGAAAAGGCTCACCCTGATGTTTTCAACATCCTGCTTCAGTTGCTCGACGACGGGCGACTGACAGACAACAAGGGCAGGGTGGTGAACTTCAAGAACACTATCGTCATTATGACCTCTAATGCTACCCGCGAACAGTTGCGGATGGTAATGCGCCCGGAACTCTTGAACCGTATCGACGAGATAATCACCTTCAAGTCGCTAACTCAGGAGCAGATCGCTGATGTCGTACGCTTGCAACTGGCTGGAGTACAGAAGATGCTTGCCGAACAGGATATCCGTCTCGAGGCAACACCCCAGGCAATAAACTATCTGGCACAGGAGGGCTACGACCCTGAGTTTGGAGCACGACCCGTGAAGCGTGCCATCCAGCACTTGGTGCTCAACGACCTTTCGAGGAAGTTGCTTGCCGGTGACGTAAATCGCGAGAAGCCGATAATAATCGATGAGTTCGGCGACGGATTGGTATTTAGGAACTAAATAAGAATGGGAAGCAATCGCTTCCCTTTCTTATTTTACTTCTTCTCGATATCCTTGAAGTATTTGTATGTGCTGACCTTCAACTCGTCGGCAGCAGGCTCGTCGGCAACGATGATGCCGTGCTGGTGCATCTGCAGCACGCTGATGGTCCACATGTGGGTTACAGCTCCCTCTACGGCTGCCTGCAGGGCGCGAGCCTTGTGGTGACCGTTTACGAGAATCATCACCTCGCGTGCATCCATTACCGTACCTACACCAACAGTGAGTGCCGACTTGGGCACCTTGTTCACGTCACCCTCGAAGAAGCGGGCATTAGCAATGATGGTGTCTGTAGTAAGAGTCTTCTGGCGTGTGCGGCTGGTGAGTGACGAACCCGGTTCGTTGAAAGCAATATGACCGTCAGGACCGATACCTCCGATAAAGAGGTCGATGCCGCCTGCCTCACGAATCATCTCCTCGTAGTGAGCACATTCTGCCTCAAGGTCCTTAGCGTTACCGTTAAGGATGTGGATGTTCTCGCGCGGAATGTCAATATGGTCGAAAAGGTTACGCGCCATGAAAGAGTGGTAGCTCTCAGGATGTTCCTCAGGAAGTCCTACATATTCGTCCATGTTGAAAGTGATGACGTTCTTGAAACTTACTCGTCCTTCTTTGTTCGCCTTAACCAGACAGGCATACATACCCTCCGGCGAAGAACCAGTTGGAAGACCCAATACAAAAGGCTTTTCGGCTGTTGGTTTGAAAGCGTTGATACGCTCGATTACATGTTCCGCTGCCCACTCTGACATGCGGTCGTAGTTCTGTTCAATAATTACTCTCATAGTATACTATATATTAATATATGTGTCTTTTCGGCTGCAAAAATATAAAAAATCATGGAAACACGATACAACTTTTGTTATTTTTTTATACCTATAAAAACAAAAAAGCCTCGACTCACGTCGAAGCGTTTCTGTTCAATTTGTTTTAGTCTAGTATCATGTAGCATGTACTTTGAAAACCTTACTCTTATTGTATTATGCGCTGCAAAGGTAAGGGAAATCTCTTGATGTAAATCAATTTTTTGCCTATTTTCTTACGAAAAACTACGAAAACGTTTGCGTTTTTCTTATGCTGTAACTGACAAAAATTTTACTTTATAAATAGTATCTTTGCAACCGAAAACAATAATACTACTAACTGCTAAAACAAATTACAATGAGAAAGATTTTACTTGCTCTATGTGTGGCGCTGGGAAGCTACACCGCTTCCTGGGCTCAATTGTCGCCCTTTGACGAGAATGCTCCCGTGGGATGGTGTAATATCAATGGTGAAACGACGGGCAGCAATGATGCTAACCCCGTTACGGTTACTACCTACGAGGAACTGAAGAGTGAACTGCAGGAGTGTAAGGGTGGAAAAGTGTCGAAGACAATCTTTATCAGCGGCAACATCGAGGTGCCGGAAAAACTGCGCTACGACAAACTGAGCAATTGCACTATCTACGGACTTCCCGGTTCGTCGCTCTATAACCGCAGTCACAACGACAATGCCGACTACGCGGGATTCTTCTTCTGCCAGAACTGGCACAATGTCATAATGCGCAACCTCACCCTACTGGGAGCAGGAGCCTACGACATCAGCGCATGCGACAATATCCAACTGGTGGAGAGCGACCATATCTGGATAGACCACTGTGACATACAGGACGGTGTGGACGGAAACCTCGATGCCAAGACGAAGTCGGACTACATGACCATCTCTTGGTGTAAGTTCTCCTATCTCATCGCCCCCTGGCCGAAGTCGGGCGAGAGCGACGACCATCGCTGCTCATCGATGTGGGGAAGTAGTGACAACCGCGGAGACGACGAGGGATACCTCAACGCCACTTTCGTGAATAACTGGTGGTATCACGGCTGCGGACAGCGCTGTCCTCGAATCCGTTTCGGTAAGGTGCATATCGCCAACTGCCTGTGGGAGAATGGAACGAATGAAGACCCCGCCCAGTACTGTATCGGTATAGGACACAGTTCGAAGATGTATATCGAGAATGGCGACTTCACAAAGACCGTCATCAAGTCGGGACAGACGAAAATGCGCGGGCATAACAAATACTTCCTGCAGAGCGACAACAAGTACCACTTCACAATGACCGGCTGTCTGGGAGAAGACGACGCTGTTGAAATCGGTACAGGCTATACGGGTGATGTCTATGATCCTTATAAGGATGCAAATTACAAGTGCCGCGTTTACGACGCAACGCTCGTTGCCGATATACTTAGGAATGCCGAGAACGGTGCAGGAGCAACGCTCAACGAGAATCTGCTGACAACCCGCGGCAACGACAACTACGGAAACTATGAGCCGCAGCCAACAGTTATCGAAGGTGTGGCAACGATGGAACCGCAGGTTATCGGTATCCACTACTACGACCTGAAGGGAGCACAACTTGAGACACCGCAGAAGGGACTGAACATTATCTCATACCAGATGAGTGACGGAACAACACGCAATCAGAAAATCAAAAAATAAAACAAACAACCTATGAAAAAACTAATTTTTACCGTTGCTTGGCTGGCATGCGCAGCAGCAGCCAACGCACAGGAGCCGCTGTCGGCTTACGACATGAATAAACCTTTCGGATGGGCGATGGTAGACGGCACTATTACTGGTGGAGAAGGCGGAGTTGAGACCGTAGTAACTACAGAAGCCGAACTCCAGAACGCTCTGCTAAATAACGAGTCGGGTAAGAAAGAAACAGGTTTCAAGCGCATTATATATATTAAAGGTGCGATTGAGATTACCCAGCCGGTAGAGAAGAACGCCTATCACGTGCAGAACAAGACCATCCTCGGTCTGCCTGGCTCCAAACTCTACAGCAAGACCCGTACTGCGAAGAACGGTGGTGTGCTGAAGTTCACTACCGAAACTGAGAATATCATCATCCGTAACGTCACCTTCGAAGGTCCCGGTGCCTTTGATGTCGACGGAGAGGACGCCCTTCTGCTTCAGGGCTGTAAGCGCGTCTGGATAGACCACTGCGACTTCCTCGACGGCATGGACAGCAGTTTCGACTGCAACAACGGTTCTGACAATATCAGCGTCACATGGACACGCTTCCGCTACCTGAAGGAACCCCTCCGTGAGGGCTACACCGGCGACAGCAAGGACGGAGAGCACCGCTACTGCTGCACCTGGGGAGCCAGCGACTCGAAGGGTAACGTCAGCGGCGGACACCTCAACACCACCTTCGCCAACTGCTGGTGGGGAGAGGGATGCATCGAGCGCTGTCCCCGCGTACGCTTCGGTAAGGTGCACGTCGTGAACTGCTACTTCACCAATACAGGTAACGGCTACTGCCTAGGCTACGGCTACCAGAGCAACATCTATGCCGACCGCTGCTGGTTTGCAGACGGCGTGAAGGTGTCTAAGAACATGGCAACCAAGAAAGGCTACCTCGACTACAATTTCCAGATTGTAGACTGCCATAATGCTGCCGATGTGAAAGAGGCTGTCGGCGATGGAACTTACTATACCCCCTCCGAATATTACGACTATGCAGGTTTCGCCGTTGACCTCGTGCCGGCAGTTGTTGGTGATGAGAAGACCGGTGCAGGCGCTAACCTGATGGTAGAGGTAGGTAAGGGAGTCACCGGATATGCCGACGGTTCAGCTGTCGTTCCCGAGCCCGAGCCAGAACCCGAGCCAGACGGCATCGTGGGAATTGAGAATGGAACAGTGAGAAATGGTGATTACTATAACCTCGCAGGTCAGAAGACAGGCAAGGATTATGAGGGTATCTTAATACATAACGGAAAGAAAATTGTGAACAAGAAGTAAACAGACCTGTTCACAAACTATTCACACAGAAAAAAGAGTTCCGGGCTTTAAAGCGCCTGGAACTCTTTGTATATCTTGTCTGCAGCCTCGCGGAACTCTTCTTCGCTGAGCTTTAGTTTCTCGTTGGCGAAGTTCATGTCCTTCTCGCTCTGCATCGGCACCAGATGTATGTGGGCGTGAGCAACTTCAAGTCCCAGCACTGCCATTCCCACCTTTACGCAGGGGAATGCCTTCTTTATGGCGATGGCTACCTTCTGGGCAAACTGCATATATCTGCCGATTTCATCGCTTTCCATGTCGAAGACATAGTCGATTTCGCGGCGAGGAATTACTAATGTGTGACCCTTCACGAGGGGGTTTATGTCGAGGAATGCGTAGAACTCGTCGTTCTCGGCACACTTATAGCTGGGAATTTCTCCAGCGGCAATCTTTGCAAAAATATCCATTTCTTCTGTTTTAACCCTTGAAACTTGAAATCCTTAAATGCTAATCTTGTCGATGCGCAGTTTGATGGTTCCGCGCGGAATCTGTATTTCCACTACGTCGCCCACCTTGTGGTTCAGCAGTCCCTGTGCTATCGGGGTAGTGATGGCAATCTTGCCTTCACGGAGGTTAGCCTCGTTCTCACTAACGATGGTGTAGTTCATCTTGGCGTTGTTTGCCA
>JAFTFC010000208.1 GCA_017449725.1 Prevotella sp.
CAGCGCTGTTCTTCTCCTTCGCCTACACCATAGTTACGTTTATTGTTCCCGACCACTTCGCCATTACCTGCTACATGCTCGTCACCACCCTCTACCTCTCGGGTAAGTGCATTCAGAAGGGGCGCCATCTTAATCGCCTGCAGACCATACTGCTATTCTTCTTCACGGCTGGAGTGACGCTGACCAATGGTATCAAGGTGTTTATCGATGCTCTGTTCGTAAACGGCAAGAGGTTCTTCCGACCCTCGTATTTCCTACCGGCAGTAATCCTTCCCGCACTCGTTATCTGGGGGGCGGCAAGACTGGAGTACCACACCACGGTACAGCCCCGCGTGGATGCCCGCAACGAGGTGAAGATGAAAAAAGACCGCGAACTGCGTGCCAAGATGTGGAAGGAGTTCCTTGATACCACCTCCATCCGCGACGAGGCAAAGCAGAAAGCAGCCTTCAACGAGATAATACGTCAGAAGGCACTTAACAAATACCGTCGCGACCAGGAGAAACCTTGGAACAAACACAAGGGCAAACCCATGGGTAAGGGCGAGTTTGAGCAGTGGACAGACATCTCAACCTCACGCACCGAGTCGTTCGTGGAGAACCTCTTCGGCGAGTCGTTCCAGCTTCACGAGGATCATCTGATGGGTGATACGCTTCGCGGCAGACCTGTCCTCGTTTACTACAACTCCGTATGGAACTACATCGTTGAGGGCATTATCTGTGTGCTCTTCATCCTCGGTATATGGTGCGGACGGAGGAGCCGCTTCCTGTGGATGGCACTGACGAGCTTCGCCTTCGACCTCATAATCCACATGGTACTCGGTTTCGGCATCAACGAGGTGTATATTATGAGCGGCGGCTGGCTCTTCGTAGTGCCAATAGCCATTGCCTACGCCTTCAAGAATATCCGCGGCCGCCTGCATATCGCCCTGCGCCTGCTTATAATCCTGCTCGCTCTGTGGCTCTACGTGTGGAATCTGCGGTTACTTATCGGTTACTTAGTTAGTTAAGCAATGAAATACGATTACCTAATTGTCGGAGCGGGACTCTTCGGAGCCACATTTGCCTACCTCATGAAGCAGCGAGGTAAGCGCTGTCTGGTGATAGACCGTCGTGAGCATCTCGGTGGAAACGTCTATTGCGAGGAGGTTGACGGCATCCATGTGCATAAGTACGGTGCGCATATCTTCCATACCAATAACCCCGAGGTGTGGCAGTTCGTCAACTCTATCGTGGAGTTCAACCGCTACACCAACTGTCCCGTTGCTAACTTCAAAGGGAAACTATACAACCTTCCCTTTAATATGAACACCTTCTACCAGATGTGGGGTGTACTCACTCCACATGAGGCTCAAATGCGGCTCGAACAGCAACGACAGATGGTGCTTCGCGAACTGGGGGGCAGGGAACCGCGGAATCTTGAGGAACAGGCGCGGCTGCTAATAGGCGATGATATCTACGAACGGCTTATCAAGGGATATACCGAAAAACAGTGGGGCAGAAGCTGCGAGGAACTGCCTGCCTTTATCATCAAGCGGCTCCCCGTCCGAATGGTCTTCGACAATAACTACTTCAACGACCGCTTTCAGGGAATACCCATCGGAGGCTATAACCGTCTCATCGAAGGACTCTTAGAAGGTATCGAAACGCGCACGGGCGTAGACTTCAAGGAGATAAAGCAACAGGCAGGAGCAAATCATAATTCTCAATTCTCAATTCTCAATTC
>JAFTFC010000209.1 GCA_017449725.1 Prevotella sp.
CGGCGACCTTGACGCACTTGCAGAACTGAAGGCTAAGATGGACAAGGGTGAGTAATATCCCCTTTCGTCAGAACTAAAACTAATATCATGGGTGCACCCTGCGTACACCCATGATTTCAATTTTTGAAAACAACATCATTATGACACAGACAACAGAAACTCCGATGGAGGAGAAAAAGAGCATCAGCTTCGTAGAGCAGCTCGTAGAAGGCGACCTCGCCGAAGGCAAGAACGACGGACGTATTCAGACACGTTTCCCGCCAGAGCCCAACGGATATATCCACATCGGACATGCCAAAGCAATATGTATGGACTTCGGAGTGGCTGAGCGCTACAACGGAGTGTGCAACCTGCGCTTCGACGACACTAACCCGTCAAAGGAAGACACCGAGTATGTAGACTCTATCCTCCACGACATCAGCTGGTTAGGATTCAAGTGGGGCAACCTCTACTATGCGTCCGACTACTTCCAGAAACTCTGGGATTTCGCCATCTGGATGATTCAGCAGGGCAAGGCATACGTGGACGAACAGACTTCGGAGCAGATTGCCGAGCAGAAGGGCACCCCTACCCAACCGGGCACGCCGTCGCCCTACCGCGACCGACCCATCGAGGAGAACCTGCGCCTGTTCAAGATGATGAACACTCCCGAGGCTGTGGAGGGAAGCATGGTGCTGAGGGCAAAGCTCGACATGAGCAACCCCAACATGCACTTCCGCGATCCTATTATTTATAGAATCATCCACACCCCGCACCACCGTACAGGAACCAAGTGGCACGCCTACCCCATGTACGACTTCGCACACGGACAGAGCGACTACTTCGAGGGTGTAACCCACTCTATCTGTACGCTGGAGTTTGTGCCTCACCGTCCGCTGTACGACAAGTTCGTGGACGAGCTGATGGAGTACGACACCCAGAACACCACTGGCTACCGCCCGCGCCAGATTGAGTTCAACCGCCTGAACCTCACCTACACCGTAATGTCGAAACGTAAGCTCAAGGCGCTGGTAGACGAACACCTGGTAAACAACTGGGACGACCCGCGCATGCCGACAGTATGCGGAATGCGTCGCCGCGGCTACTCTCCCGAGAGCATACGCAAGTTCATCGACTCTATCGGCTACACCAAGTTCGACGCACTCAACGACATGGCGCTGCTCGAGGCTGCAGTCCGCGAAGACCTCAACGCCCGCGCTACCCGCGTGAGTGCGGTATTGAACCCCGTGAAACTGGTTATCACAAACTATCCGGAGGGTAAGACCGAGCAGATGATTGCCGTGAACAACCCCGAGAACGAGGCTGACGGAACACACGAGATAACATTCAGCCGCAACCTGTGGATAGAGCGCGACGACTTCATGGAGGACGCTCCGAGCAAGTTCTTCCGAATGACTCCGGGCAAGGAGGTACGCCTGAAGAACGCATATATAATAATGTGTACCGGATGTACCAAGGATGCTGACGGCAACATTACCGAGATTCAGGCAACCTACGACCCCGAAAGCAAGAGCGGAATGGCTGGTGCCAACCGCAAGGTGAAGGGAACACTCCACTGGGTCAGCGCAGACCACTGCCGCAAGGCTGAGGTGAGAATCTACGACCGACTGTTCAACGTGGAGAACCCGAGTGCAGACGAGCGCGACTTCCGCGAGTTGCTCAACCCCGAGTCGCTCACAGTGCTCAACGAGTGCTACGTTGAGGAGTTCGCTGCCGACATGAAACCCGGTCAGTACCTGCAGTTCCAGCGCATCGGATACTTCATGGCAGACCTTGACAGTATTGCCGAGAAACCCGTGTTCAACAAGACCGTGGGACTGAAAGATACGTGGGCTAAGCAGAACAAATGACAGACAACTATTTCGAAAGTGAAGAATTCCTGACGCTTCTTCGTGACTACGAGGAACGTACACAAAACGGAGAGTCGCCGCTACTTGGTAGCGACGACTTTACGTCCATTGCCGAATACTACCACAGCAAGGGACGCCGCGAGGAAGCTTTCGAAATATTAGAACGGGCACTCGACTGCTACCCAGACGCCTCGGCACCGCTTATCTTCAAGTCGCGCCTGGCACTCATCGAAGAGGAGGATGTAGAAAAGGCGCAGGAACTGCTCGACAGGGTGGAAGACCGCTCAGAACTGGAATACTACTATATGCAGGCGGAACTGTACATCGCACAGCACCTGGACAACGAGGCGGCAGACCTCTTAGATGAACTGTGGGAAAAGAGCGACGAGGACACACGGCAGGACATAGCCCTCGACGTAGCCAACCTGTACATCGACTACGACATGCCCGAGGAGGCTGAGACGTGGCTCCGTCGTTTCGACGACCAGACGCTGGAGGACTATCTGGAACTGCTCGGACGCATTGAGGTGGGAAAGGGAAACTACAAGGAGGGTATGGATATCTTCAACCGGCTCATCGACAAAAACCCCTACTCATCTTACTATTGGAACCTGTTAGCATCGACACAGATGATGCGCGGCGACATCTACGAAAGCATAGAGAGCAGCGAATATGCACTCGCCATAAACAACGACGACCCGGACGCCGTGATGAACAAAGCCAACTGTCTGTATAAACTCGGTAACTACGAGGATGCTATGGAATACTATCAGCGGTATATACGGATAAATCCCACAGACTGCCGGGCATACCTCTGTCAGGGTATCTGTATGCTGGGAGAGAACCGCTTTCAGGAGGCTGCCGTACTTCTTGACAAGGCGGAGGAACTCGCCGGCGGAAACGGACAGTCGCTGCTGGACATCTACCAGGAGCAGGCTTTTGTGAACAGCCGGCTGGGAAACCTCGACAAGGCGCTCTCCTACCTCGACAAAGCCAAGAGCCTGCCCTGCGACAAAAACGACCTGCTGGTGCTGCGCGGACACATTCTACTGGAACACGGATGCATCGAAGAGGCACAGCAAGCCTTCGAACAGGCAGTCACCGGCAGCGGCAACTCCTACGAGATTTACTTCCGCATCGCCGTCTCGGTATATGACAACGGCTATACGCGGCTGGCGTGCAAGATGTTCCTGCAAATGCAGCGCGTAAGCGACCGCCACGACGGACTGGCATACATTGCTGCATGCTGCTACGATATGGGCGAAAGGGAACTTTATCTCAAATACCTGCAATTGGCATGCGAACTTGTGCCGGAGGAGACAAAGATGGTTCTCGAGGAGAACTTCCCCGAGGAACTGCGCCCCGAAGACTATTACAAATACGAATTACAGAAAATCAATCAATGAACTTCATCACTTCACTCCTGAATAACCTCAACTACGGCACCATCTTCTTCCTGATGATGCTCGAAAGTACCGTTATCCCCGTGCCTTCCGAACTCGTTGTTTCACCAGCCGCCTATTATGCCGCAGGAGGACATCTCAATATCCTACTGATAATTCTCTTTGCCACTCTCGGTGCCGACCTCGGCGCTACGATAAACTATGTAGTGGCGTTCTACGTGGGACGTCCCGTAATCTATCGCTTTGCGGAGAGCAAACTGGGACGCATGTGTCTGCTGAACCAGAAGAAGGTGGAGAAGAGTGAGGAGTATTTCAACGACCACGGTGTGGTGGCAACACTTACGGGCAGGCTTATCCCCGGCATCCGCCATCTGATAAGCATTCCCGCCGGACTGTCGAAGATGAACTATTGGAAGTTCCTGCTCTACACAACCATCGGTGCGGGAGTGTGGAACTGCATTTTAGCTGCACTCGGATGGTACCTCCATGCCATCGTTCCCGCCGACCAGCTGAACGACAAAATAGAGGAATACGGCGAGTACATCAAGATAGCCATAATAGCCCTCGTAATCCTCGCCGCAGGTTATTTCGCCATTAAGTACTGGCTTAAGCGGAAAGCATAGTTTTACTCGTTATCGAAGAGTCCGTTGATTTCGAGAATCTCGTCATCATCGAACCATTCCTTCAGTTTGTCCTGAGCCTTCTTCTTGATGTCCTCAGACACCTCGCCCCAAACCTTCTGAAGCACGAAGATAAGCACGGCAAGGTCGTCGCCAAGACCAGCGATAGGAATAGCATCGGGTACTACGTCAAGAGGACTGATAAGATAGCCAAGCGCACCGATGATGATAGCCTTGTCCTTCAGAGATATCTGGTCGCTCTGAAGGGTATAGAACAACAGCAGGGCGGCATAGACGAGCTTCGCCCCTGCCCTCTTGGCAATTCTTGAAATCTTCTCTACAAACTCACCCTTGGTGAATTTGTTGCTGTATTGCATAAACTCGGGTAATTCCATATTCTTATTATTTTTATTTATTATAAATCCACTACTTTCACCGTTGATGAACTCTTCAGATATTCGGAACGCAACTGAAATACTCGCGTCCATTCAGGGCTCTCAAATCGGTGCATGTCCAGATTTAATTTCCAATTTCCGTAAGCCTCCATGCGGTCAACCACCATCCCAACGGTCAACTGGTCGAGTGATATTGCCGGCTGATAACGGGTCTGGTCGCCTTTCTCCTCAAGGATTATCTCGTTAATGATATTCAGTCGTGACAAGTCGTTGAGCAGGTCGTGTACTATTCTTATAGGTATTCCCGTCTCCAACTTAAGTTCCAAGGCGGTCATGGGTTTCTTACCAATAGCAAATCTCTTGCAAATGCTGCTGACGAGCAACAGTGAGAGCATCAACTTGTAACGGTGACTAAGTTCTGAGGTCTGAGCGCGGAAGGCGAACTCCTCCAGGTTCTGATTAGTATAGCACAGTTCGGCACCGAAGAGGCATATTGTCCATGATATCTGTATCCACAGCATGAACAGGGGCAGAGCGGCAAACGAACCATAGATGGCGTTGTAGCCGGTCACCCATATCTGCGAATGGATGTAGGCAAACTGGAGTCCCTGCATGGCGAAACCGGCAAGGATGCCCGGCACAATAGCACTGCTGAACTTAACTTGCGTATTGGGCATAAAGACATAAAGCCCAATAAATACCACCGACATAAGGAGGTAAGGCGAAAGGTCGATAAGGAACCTAAGCAACGACCCCAGCACATACATCTCAGCAAGATGGTCGCCGGCAAAAGCAGTTATTGCCAGCGAGAGTCCAGAAGTAACAACAATGAATATCGGTGCAAGGAAGAACATGGCGGCATAGTCGGTCAGTGTGCGATAAATGCTTCGCTGCTTGTTGACCTGCCAGATATCGTTGAACACCTGCTCGATGTTGGATATCAGCATTATCACCGTCCACAGCATAAAAAGAAGTCCGATGCCGAGGAAGATGCCACTCTTGGTATGAACGAGGTAACTGTTTACGAAACCCACGATAACCTCTGCCGCCTGGGGCTGTGAGGACAGTGCCTCAAGGAACCACTCCTCAATGTACTTGTTGTAACCGAAGCCGCGGGCAATGGCAAACACCACAGCGAGGATAGGCACGATGGCAAGAAGCGTACTATAGGTAAGCGAGGCGGCAGCACTGAACATCCTCTTCTCGGTAAACCACTCCACGGCGAGCAACAACATCTTCACTACTTCATAAAAGAAGTAGCGAACCGATGAGACGTCACCGCGCTGGATACGCCATATGTCTACCTTCAGGAAATGTATCAGGTCCTTCAATTCTTAATTGCTTAACAAAAAAAACGCCAGTGCCCCTGTAAGCCGGGTTCTGTACTGCTTGCGCAGCGTCTGTCATTTATCTACTTGACGAGTCACCCCGTCACTCTAGCATTCTACCCTCCATCGCACCGCAGTTGGTTTCGGGCGGGCTACCCTCAGTCGATGGTTTACATGAACTTGCAGCTCCCAGATGGCACAGCCCGCCGATCACCCGACGGCTGGTGGTCTCTTACACCACCTTCTCACCCTTACCCCCTTTACCTGGAACCGGTTCTCCGACTGAAGTCGAAGCGGGGCGGTTGTTTTCTTCTGCCGACACCTACTGTCACCAATAGCTTCTATTTTCGGAAGTGGGATGCCCTGCGCTGCCCGGACTTTCCTCTCGTGCCGCAACATTCCTCTCCGCCGGGCGGACGAGCTATGACTGCGATACCAGCGACAGACCGGAGCACTGTCGTATTTCGGGGACAAAGGTACGAATAAGTGAGCGGAAAACAAAATAATAATATAAAAATTATCACTTTATCCGCTTATAGAAATCCTCGAGCGACGAGCGGGTAATACCCATTTTCTGTAACTGTCGTAGGTCACTGAGGGCTTCCTTTTTCAGTCCTTGCAGTATGCGCACATCGGCACGGTTTATAAGGTGCTCGGTGTTCTTGGGCTCCAGTTCCATAGCCACGGTGTAATCGTACTCCGCCAGCGCATAAAGCTTCCGTTCGCGCTCCATGTTTCCGCGTGCCGCATACAGGAGGGCTCGCTTGGGATGCTCTTCTATGAGCCGGTTCATCATGTCCATAGCCTCGGTATAGCGGCGGTCTTTCTGGTTCAGCAGCGCCAGTCCCAACTGCGCCTCCATATTCCCAGGTACAATAGTGAGGAGGAACTCATAGTCAAGGCGGGCAAAACCGTATCGTTTCAGCTGCTCGTTGACATAAGCGCGATAGAAGAGTGCCGAAATATTGCGAGGGTCACGATCCAATATATAGTCGTACTCGTTCTTGGCATACTCCCACTCCTTGAGTTCAAGATTAAGCGCTGCCTTGCGAAGCCTGAGGTCGGTGGAATCTGGGAAGTAAGCTAACATCTCGGTGGCAGTCTTCAACTGTTCGCGCAAAAGCTGACTGCTCTGAGCATTAACGCCCAGAGCCGCCAACAGTATTATATAGAGAACTGCCCTCTTCAATGATTCTTTATGTACTCAACAATCCACGCACCAACTTCCTTGGTTCCGTACTTAGCACCGCCTTCAACCTTAATCTCCGGGGTGCGGACATTGGCATCGAGACTGGCATCAACGGCACGACGAACG
>JAFTFC010000210.1 GCA_017449725.1 Prevotella sp.
GTCAGCCGTCATGCTCGGAAAGAGGAAAAACATGACGGCTGACACTTTTTTTGAAAACCTTTTTCTCGAGGAACCTAAATTCAAAACCCCGATAAACACTGGCTTTGCGTAACGCGGAACCTTTTTTCAAAAAATAGAATTTGGAGGAACCTAAAAACAAAAGTGCACACATACAACTTTTATTGCTACCTGCAAAAGAAATCACAGAAAAAATTATTCGTTGTACTGAAATATGTTGACTCCTCTAATGCCTCTTAAAAGTTAAAAAGAGTTATGAGAAGAGGGCAACATATTTCAGTAGAAGACAAAATGAAAAACCTCCGAAGAAAAAACTTTTCATTTTTCCTTTGTTTTGTGCTCGCTTAATCGTACCTTTGCAACGGGAAAAAGAAGACACAAGATGGAATATATGTCGCAAGAGGGCTACGAAAAAATCGTTGCCGAACTAAAGGAATTGGAAAACGTGGAGCTGCCGCGAGTGCGTGAAGCTATTGCCGAAGCACGTGACAAGGGAGACCTGAGCGAGAACTTCGAATATCACGCCGCAAAGCGCGAACAGGGACGCATACTGAGCCGAATAAGGTTCAAACAGCGGGTACTCGAAAACGCACGAGTCATTGACACCTCGCGAATGGACTCCGATAGCATCGGACTGCTCAGCCGCGTCACTATGACCAACATGGTAACCCAGAAACAGATGACCTACACCATCGCCAGTACACACGAGGCAGACCTCCGCGAGGGGAAAATCTCCATAAAGTCACCCATAGCACAGGCTTTGCTCAGCAAGAAGGTGGGCGACGTGATAGAGGTGAAAGTGCCGGCAGGACTGCTGAAACTCAGAATCGACAACATAACAAGGTAACAGGACTATGGAAATAAAAAACTCCGAATTTGTCATCAGTAGTGCCACTGTCTCACAGTGCCCACAAGACACGAAGCCCGAATATGCCTTCATCGGACGCTCGAACGTAGGCAAGTCGAGCCTCATCAACATGCTCTGCAACCACAAGGGATTGGCAAAGACCTCGGCAACCCCGGGTAAGACACTCCTCATAAACCACTTCATCATAAACAAGGAGTGGTACCTCGTAGACCTCCCCGGCTACGGGTATGCCAAGAGGTCCAAGTCGGTGCAGCAGAAGCTGGAGCAGATGATATCGCAGTATATCTTGCAGCGCCGGCAACTGATGAACGTTTTCGTGCTTATAGATATTCGTCACGACCCGCAACAGATAGACCGCGAGTTTATCGACTGGCTCGGAATGAGCCAGATACCATTCTGCATCATTTTCACCAAGGCAGACAAGCTGGCACCGACAAAGGTGAGCCCAGCAGCCAAAGCATATATGGAAAAGTTGCGCGACACGTGGGAAGAGTTACCACCCTACTTCGTCTCCAGCGCCGAGAAACGACTGGGTCGCGAGGAAATTCTTTCGTATATCGAGGAGATAAACAAACAGTAAACGAAAAGACGGGAGCAAAAACTCCCGTCTTTCGTGATTCCGTTGGGGTTCGAACCCAAGACCCACAGCTTAGAAGGCTGTTGCTCTAATCCAACTGAGCTACGGAACCATCATATCGAAAAAAATGCATACCCCTGCATTTTCAGGGTGCAAAGGTATAACATTTTTATCGTTTATGCAAATTTTCGTTTGAAAATTAGCGATTCTCTTAATTACTTCAGCTTTTAGCTGTTCATACTCATCAGGAACTCGTCGTTGTCCTTGGTACGCTGCATCGAGCCGTGGATAGTGTTCATCGCCTCGATGGGGTTCATGTCGGCAATGTACTTGCGGAGTATCCACATGCGGTCGAGGGTGGTCTTGTCCTGCAAGAGGTCGTCGCGACGTGTGCTCGACAATACCAGGTTGACTGCAGGGAAGATGCGCTTGTTGGAGAGTGAACGGTCGAGTTGTAACTCCATGTTTCCTGTTCCCTTGAACTCCTCGAAGATTACTTCGTCCATCTTTGAACCGGTGTCGATGAGTGCTGTGGCGATGATGGTGAGCGAACCGCCGCCCTCGATGTTGCGGGCTGCTCCGAAGAAGCGCTTGGGCTTCTGCAGGGCATTGGCGTCGACACCACCTGTGAGCACCTTGCCGCTGGCAGGAGCCACAGTATTATATGCACGTGCCAGTCGGGTGATTGAGTCGAGGAAGATGACTACGTCGTGTCCGCATTCAACCATTCGCTTGGCTTTCTCAAGCACGATACCGGCAATCTTGACGTGACGCTCAGCGGGCTCGTCGAACGTAGAGGCGATGACTTCGGCGTTGACGGTGCGTGCCATATCGGTAACCTCCTCGGGGCGCTCGTCGATGAGCAGCATCATGAGGTATGCCTCGGGATGGTTGGCAGCAATGGCGTTGGCGATGTCCTTCATAAGTATTGTCTTACCTGTCTTGGGCTGTGCTACGATGAGTGCGCGCTGTCCTTTTCCTATAGGTGCAAAGAGGTCTACCACACGGGTAGAGAGGTTGGTGGTTTTAGGATCTCCGCAGAGGGTGTACTTCTCATCAGGGAAGAGCGGTGTGAGGTGCTCGAAGGGTATGCGGTCGCGCACTTCCTGAGGTTCTCTTCCGTTGATGCGCACGATGGAGGTCATAGGGAAGTATTTCTCTCCGTCTCTGGGCGGGCGCACCTTACACTGAATGACGTCGCCCGTCTTCAGTCCGTTGCGCTTTATCTGCTGGTTGTTGACATAGATATCGTCGGGACTTGAGAGATAGTTGTAATCGGAAGAGCGGAGAAATCCGTATCCGTCGGGCATAATCTCGAGCACTCCGTTGGCGGTGATAATATCGTCGAAGTTGTATTTGTCGGCTTTCGATGAGTTGTGCGACTGAACTGCATAGCTTCGCTCGGTCACTCCGTTGACAGGATTGTCGAAGATGTCGAAAGTGGGGATGGCAGTGCTGTCCTCTATGGGCAAGTCTACCACGGTGATGAAGTCGGTGCCGTCGCCCGGATCACCCTCCCATACACTATCGGCGGCAGGAGCCTCAGCAGTGCGGTTGAGGTCGTTCACCTTCTGCTGCAACTGCTCGAGCAGGTTGTTGTCCTCACTGCTTTCGTCATTACTCTTACCAAACTGAGCCTCAGGCACTTCTGCAACCGTTTCCTCCTCGCTGGCTTTCTGCTCCTCGGCTGCTTTCTTGGCTGCTTCTATAGCTGCCAGTTCTGCCTTGCTCTTACGTCCGCGATGCTTGGGAAATGCTGCCAGCGGATCTTCGGTCTTTGCCTCTGTCTTTTCTGCAGGAGCCTGATTCTCAGATGCTACAGAAGCTTCCTCTGCCTTCTGCTCTGCATCAGCGGGAGCCTCGTCCTTGGTTTTCTTTTTCTTGGTGTCACCCTGTGCGTCAAAATTGAACAGTGGTGCGGGCTCTTCCTTCTTTTTCTTCTGGTTCTTCTTTGAGTCCAGGTTCTCACCTTCTGCTCCGCTCACGCTGTAAACGTGGTCGGTATCCTTCTTAGCTATTCTTGTGCGCTTGCGCTTCGGGGCGGGAGTTGCGGTGCTTCCGGCTATTGCCTGCTGGTCAAGAATGGCATAGACAATGTCTTCCTGCGAGGCATTAGAACTTATTTTAACGCCCATTTCGCCTGCTATCTCAGCGAGTTGAGACATGTCCTTAGATGATAATTCGTCTTTACTGTACATATTGTGAATGTGTATAGAATATTAAAAATTGAAGATAGCATTTCCACTCGGAAATGCCAATGGATTTGAATTTCCGAGTGCAAAGGTAGTTATAAAATCGGGAATAGA
>JAFTFC010000211.1 GCA_017449725.1 Prevotella sp.
CCCCGACCTCCGCCTACTCCTCCTCGGCATTACCGGCGGTTCGCTCTACTTCCTGCTCGAGAATGCGGCGCTGCTCTATACCACCGCCACTAACACGTCGCTGATTGTCTGCTCGTGTCCGCTGTTCACCATGCTGCTCATTGCGGCGGTCTATCGCCGTAGCGAACGCATAACGCGACGTCAGGCCCTTGGTTCGGTGCTGGCGTGCCTCGGAATGGCGGTGGTGGTGCTCAATGGTCATTTCGTGCTCCATCTATCGCCCCTCGGTGACATGCTGGCATTCGGAGCGTGCCTGTGCTGGGCTGTGTATTCGCTGCTGATGAAACAAGTATCGGGCACCTACGACTCGCTGACGATTACCCGCAAGGTATTCTTCTACGGACTGCTGACCATCCTGCCCTACTACCTCTTCGTGCCGCAGGAGGCGCATCTGTGCACAGTTCTCATGAACCTCTCAGCACAGGGTTACTTTAATCTATTATTCCTTGGTGTGATTGCCTCGATGCTCTGCTATCTGGTATGGAGCTGGGTGATACGTCGGCTTGGGGCGGTTGAAGCCACAAACTGGGTGTACGTAAATCCCGTATCTACAATTATCTTCGCCTGGTGGATACTCGACGAAGAGATTACCCCGTGGTTCTTAATGGGAACGGCACTAATCCTGCTCGGTCTGTTCTTCTGCGATAAGCGCCAGAAGTGAGTCGCTAACACCCGTGACGCACTTACGGCAGAACATTTTCCCCGATGCCTTTATCTTCGGGAAGTCTTCGGCGGTAAGCTCACGAATCTTCTCCCCGTACTCTATATACGTGAGGGGCGTAAGTTCCTCTAAAGGTACTCGTCCGTCCTGAGGTGGGTTGCTGAGGATGCACTTCTCGGCGAACTCGGGAGTATTGAAGGCGATGGTGTGTACGAAGGTCTCACTGGGTGCAAAACTATTGCGGAAATAGCGGCGCAACTGGGGGCTGTTGTCGTAAACGCTGAGCACATACTGCGCCAATTCGCCCGTCAGGGCAAAGTAGTCGCTACCCTTATAGAGCTGCCAGTGGCGCCCGTCAGCATCAAACGCGAGAGGCTTCTTCAAGAAAAGTTCGCACAGGTGGCGCAGGGCAACCCTAAAGCGACTCTTCCACGTACCGTAGCACCACGGGTAGTTATTAAGAAAGCGGTAGCGGGTGTATTCCTTGGTATCAGCCTCTGGTCGCCCTACCAGAGACATCGCCTGTAGGAAATTCTCGCCTTGGTGCTCTTCCAGATACTGCACAATGCGGCGGGGGCTCCATACTGGGTAGTCCTGTCCGCTAAGCATGAAGAGGTAGTCGTAGGTATTGGGTTGTTGAATGTTGGCTGATTGTTTAATGTTCGCTGACAGAGCGGCACGAAGAAGTTCCATCTGGAACTCCACCTGGCGGAAGCTGCCCCACATCACCCTCACCCTGTTCTCTATGAACTGGGCGCGCGTGCCGCCAAGCGCCTTGCGAAACGGGGCTTCATCAACACCGGCGTCGATATGCACAAACACGTCGGCGTCCTCGGGCAGGGCATCGACAAAGCGCCGCAAGTGGGGCGCATCGGTGAAGGCAGAAATAAGAAAAGCCAGTTTCATGTTGCAAAGATACGAAATAATTGAGAATTGAAAATTGAAAATTGAGATTTTTTTGTACCTTTGTCCCCATGAACGAAGAATTTGTTGTTTCGGCAAAGCGCCGGAAGCTGTGGGACATAGAGAAAGAGATGCTGCGGCGGGTGCTCGACATCTGCCAGCATCACGGTCTGAGAATATGGATGGACGGCGGCTCGCTGCTTGGAGTGGTGCGCCACAAGGGATTCATACCTTGGGACGATGACATAGACCTGGCGATGATGCGCGAGGACTATGACCGGTTTATCAACCTGCCGCAGGAGGAGTTCGCCCCGTATTTCCTGCAGACGGCATACACCGATAAGGACTATGCCCACGGACATGCACAGGTGCGCGAGCGGAACACGGCGGCAATCTCGCCCGTGGAGTGGACCAAAGACTTCTGCCAGGGAATCTTTATCGACATCTTCCCCCTCGATGCCGTTCCCGACTCCGAAGAGGAGTTCAAGGAACTGGGTCGTCGGTCAATGGAGATGAAACGGCTGATGGAGGCGAAAGGACGGTTCTATCTCTTCAAACAGCATGACGTGTTGGAAAACCTGCGCACGTGGTTGAAAGCACGCCGACTGTTCCGCCAAATGGACTTCCGCGACTACTACCGAGAGTTCGAAGACCTGTTCCGCCACTACCGCCGCGAGGATAACGCTAAGGTGGGAACGATTTCCTTTATTCCGTCGATGGCTAAGGACAAGCATATATACGACGAGACCCTCTGGCTGCCGTTCGAGGACATGACCGTACCGGCACCCGCGGGCTACGACCTACTGCTGCGCACTATCTACGGCGACGACTACATGACACCGCGCCGCGCTCCGGCATTCCACGGTGGCATGATATTCGACACCGAACGGTCCTATAAAGAGGTACTGAAGGAGATTCGCAGTGAGCACACCTTCTGTAAGGATGTAGTGCGCCGCCTGCGAAAATTCCTCGGCATGAAGAACCCGAAACTCACCGAAGAAAAACTCATGGAGCTATGAAGACACTGACGATTATCATCCCTACGTACAATATGGAGAGGTATCTGGACGGATGCCTTGAATCATTGATGATTGAGAATGGACGCGAGCGGCTGGAGGTTCTCATTATAAACGATGGCAGCAAGGACCGCTCGTCGGAGATAGCCCACGGATGGCGTGAGCGTTTCCCCGACG
>JAFTFC010000024.1 GCA_017449725.1 Prevotella sp.
ATCGACTTCACCCTCACCTGCTCGTTCACCGGCGAGCTCGGCATCGACCAGAGCGTAGCCCACAACGGCGTGTGCCTCACCGTGGTGCGCATCGAGGGCGACCAGTATACCGTTACCGCCATGCGCGAGACCCTTGATCGCAGCAACCTCGGACTGCTGCGCGTGGGCGACAAGGTGAACGTGGAGCGCTCGATGGTGATGAACGGACGCCTTGACGGGCATATCGTCCAGGGGCACGTGGACATGACCGCCGAGTGCATAGACATGCAGGACGCCGACGGCAGCACCTACTTCACCTTCCGCCACCCCTTCGACCGCGAGATGGCTCGCCGCGGCTACTTCACCGTAGACAAGGGCTCCGTGACCGTTAACGGCGTGTCGCTCACCGTCTGCAACCCCACCGAGGACACCTTCCAGGTAGCCATCATCCCCTACACCTTCGAGCACACCAACTTCTGCGACATCCGCATCGGTTCGCGCGTCAACATCGAGTTCGACATCCTCGGCAAATATATCGCCCGCCTGCAGGCGCTGGCGGAGTAATTTCCGGTCAAAATATTTGGAAGGTCAGCGGAAATTCGCTAACTTTGCCTGCGAAATAATATATGCGCATGCATCCCGATAAACTGCGGAAGAGGGTGTAAAGACAAATATTTATTCTCTCGAATTGAATTTACTGCTCCAAAATTTGGTAGTTTCAGAAAAATGGCTATCTTTGTACTTGATATGACCTCCCACGCTTCCAACTCGAACAGCACACCCGGGGAGGTCTTCGAGTTTTTATAGCCATATTGTTGGAACATGTTACGTCTCAAGCGTCTTAAACGTCTTTGCGTCTTTTTTCAGAAACACACAAGAAGAGATAGAAAGTTCTATTAATTATTTTCTATTATATATAAGGTACGCGAGGCTTTGGTGTGTGTCATGATTGCCGTTTTGCCGTTCTCAAAAAATAGCGAAAGACGTTTGAGGCGATTAAGACACATTGTCTTGACGCACGTTGCCCCCAGCCCGTTCTGTTTACATATTTTAACAGGAAGTTCGGCCCGGAAGTTTCTGTTTCTGCTTGTCTTTTTTCGTACCTTTGCAATGTTGAAAGTGACGGACCCGTAACCTCACCCCGAGTGAGCCGGCACCTCGAAGGAAGAGACATTACGGATCGCCCCAAACGACACAAAAACTAAAGTATTAACATTAAGTATTAACCAAGCAAAAACAGATTAGATTATGTCAAAGTTTATGTATCAACTGTATCAGAACAAGAGTTCGCGCGAGAAGGTCTCCGGACTCTGGTTCGCACGCGCAAAGGCAGTCGAGACGCTCGACAACCGCGCTATGGCAACCCACATCGCAGAGCACGGCTCTATCTACACGCCCGACGTAATCTTCGGCGTGCTGGAGAAGTACCGCACCTGCATCATCGAGATGCTCCTCTCTTCGCGCAAGGTGAAGATCGACGGACTCGGCACCTTCTACGCCACCATCCAGAGCACCGGAGCAGAGTCGGTAGCGAAGTTCGACGTGAAGAAGAACATCTCGGCTGTACACATCCGCTTCCTGCCCGAGCAGGAGAAGGCTCTCAGCCTCGCCTCCACGGAGTTCATCAAGAAGGTGAAGTTCAGCGAGATGGACAAGTACGCCATCGAGGATGGTGATGAGAAGCCGACCGTGAGCGACCCGCTGTAAAAAGGTAAAAAGGTAAAAAAGTAAAAGGGTAAAAAACTATGAAGAAAGAGACTTGGAAGCTGGTGGTGCAGATACTGGTTAGTATTCTGACTGCATTGGGAACGACGCTCGGAGTGACGAGCTGCATGTGAAAGATTGAAGATTGAAAGATTGAAGATTGAAAGATTGAAAGAGAAAGCCGCGGGGATGCATGTTCCTCGCGGCTTCTCTGTTTAAAATAACTAAATACTAAATAACTTGTTTTTCTCTCAGAGTTATTCCTCTTCGGCTGCTTCTGCCTCGTGTTCCTTGATGAGTTCGTTCTGAACGTCGGTGGGAACAAGTTCGTAGCTGGCGAACTTGGTGGTGAACGAAGCGCGGCCGCCGGTGAGCGAGCTCAGCGAGATGCTGTAGTTGGAGAGTTCCTTCAGAGGAATCTTTGCCGACAGCTTCTGGTAGCCTGCCTCGCTGTCCATACCCATGATGAGGGCACGGCGTCCCTGCAGGTCGCTCATCACGTCGCCCATGTAGTCGCTCGGCACGAATACCTCGAGGTCGTAGATAGGCTCGAGAATCTTCGGACCGGCAGCCTTGAAGGCGTCGGAGAAGGCGTGGCGAGCTGCGAGCATGAAGGAGAGCTCGTTAGAGTCTACCGGGTGCATCTTGCCGTCGTAGACGATTACGCGAACGTCGCGGGCATAAGAACCCGTGAGTGGTCCCTGCTCCATGCGCTCCATGACTCCCTTGAGGATTGCGGGCATGAAGCGTGCGTCGATGGCACCGCCGACAACTGAGTTGATGAATACGAGCTTGCCGCCCCACTCCAGTTCGATTTCTTCCTTGCCCTTGATGTTCATCTTGAACTCCTGTCCGTTGAACTTGTAGACGGTTGGGTCGGGCATGCCTTCTGCGTAGGGCTCCACGATGAGGTGTACCTCGCCGAACTGTCCTGCACCACCCGACTGCTTCTTGTGGCGGTAGTCGGCACGCGCCATCTTGGTGATGGTCTCGCGGTAAGGAATCTTCGGCTCCAGATACTTGATGGCTATCTTCTCGTTGTTCTCCATACGCCACTTGAGTGTGCGGAGGTGGAACTCGCCCTGTCCGTGGACGATGATCTGCTTGAGCTCCTTAGACTGCTCTACAACCCATGTGGGGTCTTCCTGACGCATCTTCGTCAGGGCTGCCATCATCTTCTCGGTGTCGCTCTCGTTAACAGCCTTCACCGCACGAGAGTACTTAGAGTTAGGATATTTAATGAAGTCGAACTTATTGTCTACATCCTTGGCGTTGAGGGTGTTACCCGTCTTCACGTCCTTCAGCTTAACGGTACAGCCGATGTCGCCTGCGTTGAGCTGGTCTACGGGCTGGCGGTTCTGTCCTGCACAGACGTACAGCGACGTGATGCGCTCCTTGGAGCCGCGGTCGGCGTTGCTCAGGTCGTCGCCGTTCTTGATGGTACCGCTCATCACCTTGAAGTAAGAAACCTCACCGATATGCGGCTCTACGCTGGTCTTGAAGAAGTAAACGCTGGTGGGAGCAGCTGCGTCGGGAGTGATTTCCTCGCCGCGGGTGTTGTGAACCTTAGGCATCTCGCTAACGAACGGAACGACGTTGCCCAGGAACTCCATCAGACGGCGAACGCCCATAGAGCGACCGCCGCAAACGCAGAATACGGGGAAGATAGAGCGAGTAACGAGACCCTTGCGGATACCCTCGCGCATCTCGTCCTCGGTAAGGCTCTCCTCCTCGAAGAACTTCTCCATCAGCGCCTCGTCGTTCTCGGCAGCTGCCTCTACGAGTGCACGGTGCAGCTCCATAGCCTTGTCCATCTGGTCGGCGGGGATGTCCTCGATGATGGGAGCACCGCCCTCGGGCTTCCACGAGTATTTCTTCATCAGAAGCACGTCGATAACGGCGTTGAAGTTGGCACCGGTCTCTATCGGGTACTGAACGGGAACGCACTTCTGTCCGTAGATGTCGCGCATCTGGTTCAGGATTGAGTCGAAGTCGCAGTTCTCGCGGTCGAGCTGGTTTACGAGGAAGATAACAGGCTTGCCGAGTTTCTCTGTATAACGTAAGATGTTCTGTGTACCTACCTCAGGGCCATACTGACCATTGATAAGAACGAGTGCCTGGTCGGTAACGTTGAGAGCTGTGATAGCGCCTCCAACGAAGTCGTCACTTCCCGGACAGTCTATGATATTAAGCTTCTTGTTGTTCCACTCCACATTAAAAACAGTAGAAAA
>JAFTFC010000212.1 GCA_017449725.1 Prevotella sp.
ATTGTCTTGATATTCATAAGTTGCCGTAGCACTGTTGGTGAAAGCACCGGCAGTGTAGTATTCATACTCACTGAGGTCGAGCAGAGGCGAGCGCAGTCCATTCGGAATCTCCACGGGGTCACCACCCTCTTGCTTAACGTCGTAGATGATTGCCTTGTACAAATCATTGTTCACGATTATGTACCGGAAAGTGGATTGGAATCCTATCAGGTCTACCTGTATGGCAGTCTTTCCACGGCTGTATGCATCACCTCGTGCCAGTTTTACTTCGTTCTGGTCGGTGATGGCGAGGTAGGCATACTTGTCGTAGCCCTCAACTCCGTAGACACTGCCGATGGCAGAACCTGTGGCAGCCATTAACTCATAGCGTCCGTCAATTCCCTCCAAGAGAATGAACTTGTCGTATGTACCGCTCTCGGCAAGAGCGATATTATTATTCTCGTTATTGATGCTGGACGCTTCAAGTACCTTGTTGTTGGTGTGTTTCAGCGTAATGTCATACGGGTCGATGTCATCTACTGAGCCGAACTTTCCTGTCGGTTTCCAAATGGCATTGTCCGTAAGCGGTGTGCCGAGAGTTTCTGTGTTTGAAGATTGCAGAGTAACATCACTGCCGGTAGAGGTAACTACGAATTGGTCGCCCTTGAACTTCAGGTTATACACTTTAGTACCAAGGAGGTTGGGCGAAGTCAGTTTATCGCTGTCAAAATCGTATGTCACCTTCACCGCATCCACTCCGTTGGTGTATGGCAGTGTCTCAATGTCGTAGTAGAACGTGCTTACCAATGGACTCTTTATGACATCGGGAATCACTGGCGCCGCACCAGCCACTCCATCGCCCCATGCCTGTATTGCCAGGTTTCCGCTGCGGTTGAATACCTGATACAGGTACTTGTTTACGGGAGAAGTCATCGTTATTGCCAGTGCGCTGTTGCCGTGCTGGTAAGAATCATCGCGATTCAGATTGATGTGGTCGCTGTCATGGTAATTCACATTTGCCAGTAAGTTGTCGGTGATGTTGACTCCCGAGGCAGCCACCAACTCATACGGACCACTTGCTGAAGAACCCACGAGAACGAATGACGAACGGAAGTAGTCGGTTTCACCGTCGCTCATCTGCATCTGCGTCTCGGTGTCAATACCCCAGTTCATCGGTGCTCCAGCATATACATCTGGGTAAGCCTTGTTCACCAAACGAATGTTATATGGGTCGATTCCTGCCGTTGTAGTGCCGTTGAATGCCCATAGGTTGGCAGTGATGTTTGCATCACCAGTACTCAGTGTCTCGTCGGGTAACACCCGTATTGCTCCGTCGTCCTCACTGATGTATACACCGCCTACCTGCATGTTATAGAAGCGCTGTCCGTCGAGCGGCATCTGTGAAGCCGTCTCATCGTCGTACGTATAGGTCACATAGATATCGGCATAGGCATCAGGCACCTTGGTAAGAACCGCCGTGCACTCTTCGTCGCTCCAGAACTTCCATTCGGTAGCGAAAGGTGAGCGAATCTGTTCGGGTACTTCGAGGTCATCACCCTTGGAAGCAGCCACAGTATAGCGTATTGCCTCAGTGCCGCTAAGGTTCATGATGTGGTAGGTGACACCCGAGAGAGGGGGACGCAGCATCACCTGTACTTGGTTCATTCCACTCTGATATACAGGATTTTCATCATCGCTTCCTACTCCCAGAATCTGTGTATTGATGATGTATCCGAGGTACGACAGGCGGTTGTTTGAAGATACGATGGTCTTGTCCTTCGTCGCTGCGAGGAGTTCCCAACGGTGGGGTTGTCCCTTCATCAGGATAAATGACTGTACGTCGTTACTGCCGTTGTCAGCTACAAGGGCTACGGTATTGGTCTCAGATGTGTTGTTGTAGGAAGCCAGTTCTATATATTTTGTCAGAGTCTTCTTACTTTGCAGACGTATGTCGTAAGGGTCTATGTTACTGCTGCTGTTTCCCTTGAGGAACCATTCGTGTACAGTATCATCGTAGCGGCTGGGAGCCTTGTCTGCCACCAGGTTATCGTTACTGTTGTACAGGTACATGCCATTTACCCAGAGGTTGTAGGAGTCTGTTCCCGTAAGGTCGATAGCATCTTCGTCGAGTGCTGTCTCGTCGGCATCATAGGTAACGTAGATATTAGCCTCCGATGACGTTAAGGTTTTCTCTGCCGTGCATGCTGCATCAGACCAGTATTTGAAGTTCATTGCATAAGGGCTCTTGATGGCATCGGGGATTATCGGCCGGATGCCAATCGACTGCTTCACCCTCATGCGGATAGCCTCGTTTCCTAGCTTGTTCTTCACAATGTAGGTGACATAGCCTTCCAACTGCGGCACGAGTTTCACCGTTACTAGTGCTTCGTTATAGGTGTAGTTCCATCCCCATTCGTGGAATCCCTGGAGTACAACACCGCGGCGTGTTGTACGGTGGACGTTGCTGTGGTAAGAACGTCCGATGTACTGGTAGCTGTAAGGAGCTATACCGGCGGTACAAGGTCCAGACGACATGATGTTGAATCGGGTTGCATCACCTGTGCCGCGACCCACGAGCATATAGGTGCTGCGCAGCTCATTGGTGGTAGTGCCATGGGTAAGTCCTACTGTATAGCCTCCGGCATCACCGTTGCGGTAGATATACTTGTCGGGGTCGGTCATGTTGTGTATTTTCAGCGCATAGGGGTCAGTACCAGTGAAGCACCACAGGTAGTGGTTGTCTTGCTTCTGAGAGTCCGTCAGGTCTGCCTCAATGAGGTACTTCGGGTCCCAGCGGCTATTGTCGTTTCCTGATTCGGCATGTGCTGCAATGGCTGTTGTCTTTGCTGCCTCATCGGGAACTACAATATAGCGAGAAGCCATTGCTCCCGAAGACGGGTCGGCATAGTAAGAACCCGTCACCTGGAACTTGAATGACTCTAGAGTGGATGAATCACCCACACCACGGTAGGTCAGACCGGCATCATAACCGAAGTATGAGTTCAGCGTCTCAGTGATATCATCTTGTGTGAAGGCATCTGGTGCGAAGATTATATTATAGGCAATTGAACCGTCGAGAGCATAACTCTTGTCAAGGTCGGCATTGGTATAAACGACAAAGATGTCGTCGGTCGTAGCCTCAGAGAGCTTCTCCAGTTCGGTAGCTCCACCCCTGAGGGTATATACACCGTCGCCTGAAACATCGAACGCCGAAGCGTCATAGTAGTGGAAGGTCTTGACTATAGGACTCTTGATAACATCAGGCACAAGAGGCGTGGTGACGTCAGGAATTACGAGCCGTGCCTCTACAGCAGAAACAGCCTCCTTGCCTTGCATGTTCAATACGTGGTATCTCTTCGTGGGCTGGAAGACATGCAACTGGTGATCTTCGCCGCCGTTATGGGTATAGCTCGTTTCGGTAGTACCCTGACCTGTGCTGAACTGCGTACCGTTATGGTATACATACTTCACTGTGCCTGTAAGGTCAGGATAGTGGGTAGAGCCGTTCATCCTTTTCTGGGCTATCTGGATATAGTCTACTCCGCTGTCTGTCGCACCGTGAAGAATCATAAAGCGGGAGGTAATACTTGCCGTGTTGCAGTTGATATCGTCTCTACGGTCGGCAGTTGTGAGGTGAATATTTCCACTCTGCCAGTAGCGATCCTGGAACGGGCTGTAGATTGCCACGTCGTATGGGTCGAACTGACCATTTATCTCTCGACCGAGGAGAGTGTGATCATAGTAGTTCTCTCGTTTTGGTATGAAGCGTTCTGCATCTTTAAGTTGCAAATTTACTCTGCCGCTGTTGCCCATGGCAAGCGTCGTGTTGTTCAACTTGGTGTGGAACGTGTAGTGCTGCGACCCGTCGAGTTTCAATGATGCCTC
>JAFTFC010000213.1 GCA_017449725.1 Prevotella sp.
CTAAAGCAATGGAAGGTTATATGTTTGGTTATTCCTGCAGCTTCAATCCATTTTTTTACAGGACGATTAATCCATGACGGATTCATAAGACCTTCAAACACCAATCTGTCTGGATCACGTCTCTCGCCACACATTTCGTAGGCTTGGTCTGATATAGGCGTGTATTCGACACCATCAGTTTTCTCTTGGTCGAAGTTGATGCGCCAGGAGTCATTGTGTCTAACGATTTGTCCCCATTTGAGTTCCTGAATGTCACAATGGCGTAAACCTGTCAGAATGGAAAAGAACGAAGCCCGTCGTAAGACGTTATTACTACAGGGTGTGTTTGCCAGCTTGTTTACCTCTTCTATTGTGAGAACTTCACGACGACTTTCCTTTGTTGGGATATTCTTTACTTTCTCGCTGACGTCAACAGTAAGATATTCGTCAATGAAAGCTTGTTTGAGTCCGGCTTTAATGATGGAGAAATAAGTGGATGCTGTGTTTTGTGAAACGGTGCCACCTTTCTTACCTCCTTGTGGGGCTGTTAGCATATACATCTTTAGCTCCTCCAATAACTTTACATTGATGGTACTGAAGGGCATTGGTTTTCCTTCCGTGAAGAGTCCAAGCAGTACGCCAACTCGTTCCCAGTTGATGATGATGGATTTTGAGGCATTAGGATGGCGCGTATAGGTAATCTTCTTGAAATACTCAATGAAGTCCTGTTCCGAACGCTCATTTTGTGCAGCAATCTCACTTTCTTTATCAGTATAGAGAGATTGGTTGTCGTATTCATGCTGCCGAAGTTTCCTCACGTTGTCAGCATAGATACATGATTCTTGGTCAAGAGTAGAACGGCACATGATGATGCCGTTGATGTCTCGCTTGGGCTTATAGCCTGATGAGCGGGTAGTGGATGACTTGTCCCAGATGGGAGTGGTAATACTCCTATTGACAGATTCCACAATTCGTTCCACCTTATTACCTGCTGAAACAACAGGGTAGGCTTCAACAATCAGATACCACTCCTCCTTGTATTGTGATTTGCGGAGTTTAACGGTGACTTTGGTATGTGATAATGGTTTCTTCATAAGCTCTTATAAAGTTTGTCGATTTCCTTTTTGGGCACATAGACATAGTTGCCAATCTGGCGAGAGGGGATAGAGTACTTCCTGATATGTGCCCATACAGAACTATCGTTTAGTCTGTACTTCTTACAAATCTCACCAATGGTATAACAGTTCTCTGGTTCCATATTATATAATGGTACGAGATCTTTGTCTTTCTTCGGTTTCTCGAATCGCTTGGGAAACATCTTATCTATGTCTTTCCTGTTAATTCGGGTCAGTCTGGTACCGAGATTAATGCTTTGTATTTGGCCCACACGAATAAGGCGATACAAAGTATCTCTACCAACACCATACATGGCTACGGCCTCAGGTATGGATATATAGTCGCGATAGTCAGGCACCTGATCCGCTATTGCTTTAAGCCGTTCTTGCTTTTTCTCCTCATCCTTTCTCCGTTTCCATGCAACCTTCATGCACTTCTCGGAGCAGCACTTGGAGTCGAGTGTCTTGGCAACGAAGATGCTGCCACAGACTTCACACTTCCTTTTGATTTCAAATTTCAATGCTGGCATATCTTTTCTACTATTAAATTTGTCTAAGTAGCGACAAGTAGGCATAAGTTTAATCTTTTCTACCAATAAGTCGTGTCGCAAATATGATGCAAAATTACAGTAAAAATCCGAAACCAGCAAGAAATGAAACAAAGTTTAACAATACGAAAAAGTGGCGTAACCGCTTGGATTACACCACTTTCCTTATAGATTCTTATTTTTACTTATCGTTGTTTTTGGAGAATTATTTGACCTCCTCGAAGTCGGCGTCCTGGATGTTCTCGTTTCCAGTAGTGCTGCTGCCCTGCTGACCTGCACCGCCGGCGTTAAAGCCTGCGCCGGCATTCATGTCGGGTCCGGGCTGAGCACCGCCTGCCTGGCTGTACATTTTCTGTGATGCTGCCTGCATGACGCTGTTGAGGTTGTTCATGGCACTGTCTACTGCTGCAAGGTCGCCGCTCTTGTGAGCATCCTTAAGCTGCTGTACTGCTGCCTCTACGTTTGCCTTATCATCGCCGAGCTTGTCACCGTTCTCGTTGAGGAAGGTCTCGGTCTGGAAGATCATAGAGTCTGCCTGATTTAACTTGTCGATGCGCTCGCGCTCCTTCTTGTCGTTCTCAGCATTCTGCTCAGCCTCTGCCTTCATGCGGTTAATCTCGTCCTGAGAGAGACCTGACGAAGCCTCGATGCGGATAGCCTGCTCCTTGCCGGTAGCCTTATCCTTGGCAGAAACCTTGAGGATACCATTGGCATCGATGTCGAAGGTTACCTCAATCTGAGGAACGCCACGGCGTGCGGGAGCGATGCCGGTGAGGTTGAACTGTCCGATGGACTTGTTCTGGTTTGCCATCGGGCGTTCTCCCTGGAGGACGTGGATGGTTACCTCTGTCTGGTTGTCGGCTGCGGTAGAGAAAGTCTCACTCTTCTTGCAGGGGATGGTGGTGTTAGCCTCGATAAGCTTTGTCATCACGCCACCAAGAGTCTCGATACCCAGTGTCAGCGGGGTAACGTCGAGCAGAACGATGTCGCCTACGCCACCTTCCTTGTTAAGGATAGCACCCTGGATTGAATCACCTACGGCTACTACCTCATCGGGGTTGACGCCCTTTGAAGGCTCCTTGCCGAAGTAGTTCTTTACGAGTTCCTGAACGGCAGGAATACGGCTCGAACCACCTACGAGGATTACCTCATCGATATCAGCATTTGTCAGTTTGGCATCTGCCATCGCCTTCTTGCAAGGCTCCAAGCAAGCCTGGATAAGTCCATGAGCCAACTGCTCGAACTTAGCACGAGAGAGGGTCTTTACCAAGTGCTTTGGCACACCGCCTACAGGCATGATGTAAGGCAGGTTGATTTCTGTAGATGTAGAACTTGACAGCTCAATCTTAGCCTTCTCGGCAGCCTCCTTAAGACGCTGCATAGCCATAGGATCCTGTGTTAGGTCTGCACCCTCGTCGTTCTTGAACTCCTGTACGAGCCAGTCGATGATTACCTGGTCGAAGTCATCACCACCGAGGTGTGTATCACCATTGGTTGAAAGTACTTCGAACACACCGCCGCCGAACTCCAGGATAGAGATATCGAATGTACCACCACCGAGGTCGAACACAGCAATCTTCATATCCTTGTTAGCCTTGTCGACACCGTAAGCCAGTGCTGCTGCGGTAGGCTCGTTCACAATACGCTTAACTTCAAGACCAGCAATCTGACCAGCCTCCTTGGTTGCCTGACGCTGAGAGTCGGAGAAGTATGCCGGCACTGTGATGACAGCCTCTGTAACCTCCTGACCGAGGTAATCCTCTGCGGTCTTCTTCATCTTCTGCAGCACCATAGCCGAGATTTCCTGTGGAGTGTACTTGCGACCGTCGATGTCAACACGCGGATAGCCGCCCTCATTAACAACAGTATAGGGTACGCGAGAGATTTCTTTCTCCGTCTGCTGCCAGTTCTCACCCATGAAGCGCTTAATAGAGTAAACGGTCTTCTTCGGGTTTGTAATAGCCTGACGCTTAGCGGGATCGCCCACTTTGCGCTCACCGTTCTCCACGAAACCAACTACCGAAGGAGTTGTGCGCTTACCCTCGCTGTTGGCGATTACTACCGGCTCGTTACCCTCGAATACGGCAACACAGCTGTTTGTAGTTCCTAAGTCAATTCCAATAATCTTTCCCATAATTGTATCTTTTTTTTGTTTATTATTCGTTCTGTCAGACATTATCGTCTGCCCTATACATAACAAACGACGTGCCAAAGACCGAATCTATGGCACGTTGCGTGAAAAGTGTGACAACTTGTCAGCCTCTGACTGACAGCTATGCCCTTATAAGTATGCGGCGCGACGCTTCGAACTCGCGGGGAGCTGTGGCGAGGAATATGGTGTTAATGAGGCAGTTGGCAGCCATCTCCTCATCGCTGAGGTCTACTCCCTTGGCGCGACAGACGTTCTTGCCTGCCAATACCTCCCAAGTTGTCTTGAAGTTGCTGTCTACGGCACCGAAGAAACTGTCGCCCGAGTCGGGGTCGTCGATTATCTGGTAGCGGATGTTCTTCTTCGACATTACGGGACGGATGCTGCACATAAGGTCGTATGCCTCCTGAAATTCCTTCTTGTGGCGCTTGGCATTGGGGTACATCACTGCTACAGAGGGGAATATGTCGTCGAAGTCGAATGAACGAAAGAGTTGTTGTAGAGTCATAACTAATTGAGAATTGAAAATTGAGAATTATGATTAGTGTTAAACCTATTAAGACTAAGTATTTGTAGTTAATGCTGCCGCAGAATCATATCATAATTATCAATTCTCAATTGTCAATTATCAATTCCACGGGACAGTGGTCGGAACCGAGGATTTCGGTGTGTATCTTGGCATCCGAGAGTAGGGGAGTGAGGCGGTTGCTTACGAGGAAGTAGTCGATGCGCCACCCTGAGTTCCTTTCGCGTGCCTTGAAACGGTAACTCCACCAGCTGTATATGTCCGTTAGGTCGGGGTAGAAGTAGCGGAAAGTGTCCGTGAAACCGCTTTCCAGCAGCACTGAGAACTTCTCTCGCTCTTCGTCTGTGAAGCCCGCATTCTGTCGGTTCGTCTTAGGGTTCTTGAGGTCAATCTCCTTGTGTGCCACATTCATATCGCCGCAAACAATTACCGGCTTCTTCTTGTCGAGTTCCATGAGGTAGTTGCGGAAAGCATCTTCCCATGTCATGCGGTAGTCGAGTCGCTTCAGTCCGTCCTGCGAATTTGGTGTGTATACCGTAATCATATAGAAGTCAGGCATTTCGAGTGTTATAACACGTCCCTCGTGGTCGTGCTCCTCGATGCCTATGCCGTAACTGACGCTCAGCGGATGGTGCTTCGTGAATATTGCCGTACCCGAATATCCTTTCTTTTCGGCATAGTTCCAGAATGACTCATACCCTTCGAACTTCAGGTCGAGCTGTCCTTCCTGCATCTTCGTCTCCTGGAGACAAAAGAAATCGGCATCCAAGTCCTGGAAGATTTGGCTGAAGCCCTTACCTTCGCAAGCTCTGATGCCGTTAACGTTCCATGAAATTAACTTCATGCGCGTACCTATTTTTTATATATAGGGTTTAGAATTTCGCCATCTTTATAGCCACCACGGCGCACTCGTCACCCTTGTTCCCAAGTTTTCCTCCGCTGCGGTCCTTTGCCTGTTGCAGGTCGTTGGTGGTGAGAAGTCCGTAGACAACCGGTGTCTGGCTGGTAACGTTAAGCTGTGCAATGCCCTGTGTGACACCCTGACAGATGTAGTCGAAGTGGGGCGTCTCGCCACGGATTACGCATCCCAGGATAATCACTGCGTCGTAGCTGTCGTTGAGAGTCATCTGGTGTGCACCGTAGATAAGCTCGAAACTTCCAGGAACCCTCTTTACGTGGATGTTCTCGGGCAATGCTCCGTGCTTTTCGAGGGTGCTAACCGCTCCGTCGAGCAGTGCTCCCGTTACTTCGGGGTTCCATTCCGACACCACGATGCCGAAGCACATGTTACTGGCATCGGGCACCTGTGCGGAGTCGTAGTCGGAGAGGTGATGAAGAGCTGTTGCCATAATTACTCAGAAACGCGCTCTATGTACTTGTCTATCTCCTGAGAGATGGGCGAAGCAACGTAGTTCTTCTTGATGTCCTTGTAGATTTCCAGTGCATCAGCCTTCTTGTTCTGGCTTTCCAGAATCTGCGCTGCCTGGATGAGGAAGGTGGGAGAGAGGCTATTGTTCTTGCCGTCTACACCGCGCTTGTCAGCCATGCTTGCAGCCTTCTTCAGTGCCTCTACAGCCTGATCGTACTGTTTCAGGTTAGCGTATGCGTTACCCAGAGCACCTACGGCTGCGGGACTAATCATCTGGTCGTCAGAAGCATCGTACTCTTCGAGGTATTTCACAGCCTCTGCCCATTTCTCCTGGTGAGCATAGCTAAGTCCTGCGTAGAGGTTAGCAAGGTTTCCTGCCTCTGTTCCGCTGTAGTCGGCAGCAATCTTCAGGAGACCTACTGAACCGGTGCCGTCACCGTTGAGCGCTTTGTCAAACTGCTGTGCAGCGAAGTACTCCTGCGACTTAGCCAGAATGGTACTTGCCTCAGCCTCGCGCGGCTCCTTCACGTAGTTGTTATACAGGATGATACCTGCTACGATGACGAAAAGTGCGATTACCGCACAGATGATAGCTTTCTTATACTTCAGGAAGAAAGCCTCTTTGTTGTTGAGATTCTCAACTTTCTGTTCTTTTACGTTTGCCATTATTTTGTTTTCTTATTTGTTATTCGTAGCTAAAACGGTGCAAAATTACAGAATAAAATTCACATACTGAAATTTATCGTCGTTTTTTTTCGTTTTTGATGAATAAAACCACTAACTTTGCACTCCGTAAATGATACTCAAGAGATTATCCATACTCAATTATAAGAACATCAGTGAGGCAACGCTGGAGCTGTCGCCGAAGCTTAACTGCTTCGTGGGACAGAACGGTGAGGGTAAGACTAATACGCTCGATGCTGTCTACTACCTTTCGTTCTGTCGCAGCGCTTCTACCAATATCGACTCACAGGTGGTGCGCCACGATGCCGACTTTTTTGTGCTCGAGGGAGAATACGAGGGAGAGGATGGTACGCCAGAGCATATTTATGCAGGAATGAAACGCGGAACTAAGAAGCACTTCAAGCGCAACAAGAAGGAGTACAAGCGCCTGTCTCAGCATCTTGGGCTTATCCCCCTTATTTGCGTTTCGCCCAGCGATACCTATCTTATTGAGGGCACGGGTGAAGAGCGCCGCCGACTGATGGATGTGGTAATCTCGCAGTACGACAATGCCTATATAGACTCGCTGAACCGCTACAACAAAGCCCTTCAGCAGCGCAACACACTTCTTAAGATGGACGATGAGCCCGACCCCGACCTAATGCAGGTGTGGGAGGAAGAGATGGCGCGAAGCGGTGAGGAGGTTTTCCAAAAGCGCGATGCCTTTGTCCGTGAACTGATTCCCGTCTTTCAGGAGATTTACGCCCATATCTCCGAGGGAAAGGAGGAAGTGTCACTACGTTATGTTTCCCACTGTCAGCGGGGTCCGTTGCTGGATGTTATTCAGCGCGACCGTCATAAAGACCGTGCCGTGGGCTATTCGCTACACGGCATTCAGCGCGATGACCTCGAGATGCTTATCGACGGCTATCCTATGAAGCGCGAAGGCAGTCAGGGGCAGAACAAAACCTTTGTCATTGCCCTGAAGTTGGCGCAGTTCACGTTCCTCAAGCGCACTATCTCCAAGACCGTTCCGTTGCTCCTTCTCGACGATATCTTCGACAAACTCGATGCCCGTCGCGTGGAACGTATCATCTCACTTGTTGCCTCAGGCGACTACGGACAGATATTTATAACCGACACCAACCGCGAGAATCTCGACCGCATACTCGAAGCGAGCCGTGCCGACTATCGTCTTTTTAATGTAGTTGGCGGAGAGATATCGGGGGTACGGGGGTACGAGGGTACGGAGGTACGAGATATGTAAAAATAACTCAATGGAATATGTATCGACGTAAAGTAGAAGAGATAAGCGACGTGGTGAGTGCCTTCCTTCGTCAGAACGGGTTAGAGACACCACTGCTCCAGAAACGGCTCATCGACAAGTGGGACGAGCTATATCCGGCTGCCGTGAAGTACACAGGTGAGAAGTATATCCGCAATCAGGTGCTGTTTGTAAAGATACTCTCTCCAGCCCTCCGTCAGAACCTCTCGATGATGCGCACCGACATCACTCAGAAACTGAATGATGCCGTTGGTGCGAAGATTATCATCGATGTTCGGTTTGTTTAGCTATTTCTTGGGTGTTTCCTTCTTCGGGAACGCCTCTCCCTTTCGCATTACCTCCAGCGCTTTGTCTATCACGCGGTCGTCCTGATTGAGGTATTTCAGCCAGTCTTCCTCGTTCATTATATTATAGATAATGCGGCTGTTGACGTATCGCTCCAGCAACTTATGGCTCTTCTGAATCATGAGGTTGCGGCGCTGCAATCCGTTCTTGTCGGCATAGGTGGCAAACTTGTCCACAAGGTTCTGCTTCAGGAGGTATGCCTCCAGTTCGTTCATCGCCTCGAAGGTGTTCAGCTTCTGGCGGTTGTCGTCGGTGTACTTGAAGGCGAACTGGAGAATCAAACCGCTCATCGCCGCCTGCTTGTAGTACGACGTCATTGCCAGCGTGTCCTCGGGCACGAAGATGTCGGGGGTGATTCCGCCACCGCCATATACCACTCTTCCTATTCTCGTCTTATATGCCGGTCCTTGGTGCTTTATGCTGTCCTGCGAGAAGAACTCTCCGTGCTCGTACCGCTGCACCAAGTCGCCCTGGTAGTCCAGATCATCGCCTGGAGTGTAAGGTTTCTGGATGCAACGTCCCGACGGAGTGTAGTAGCGGGCTATTGTCAGTCGGATAAGTGAGCCGTCGGGGAAACCTATCTGCTGCTGTACCAGACCCTTGCCGAACGAGCGGCGTCCGATGATAGTGCCGCGGTCGTTGTCCTGAATGGCACCTGCGAAGATTTCCGATGCTGATGCCGAACCCTCGTTGATGAGTACCACCAGCGGTATCTGCTGATAGCTGCCCTTGCCGTCCGACGTGTATTCCTGTCGTGGCGACTTGCGTCCTTCGGTATATACGATGAGTTTGTTTTTCGGCAGGAACTCATTGATTATCTGAACTGCCGACTGCAGGTAGCCGCCGGTATTGTCGCGCAGGTCGATAACGAGTTGCTCGAATCCATCCTGCGACAGTTGTGCCAGAGCCACGAGCACCTCAGGGTAGGTGTTCTCGCCAAAGCTCTTTATGCGTATATATCCCGTCTCGTCGTCCAGCATATATGCTGCCATCACGCTGTGCATAGGTATCTCACCGCGGGTGACTGTGAAGCTCTTCACCTTCTTCTCTCCGTAGCGCAGGATGCCAATCTTCACCTTCGTGTCCTTCTGACCTTTCAGCCGGCGCATAGCCTCCTCGTTGGTGACCTTCTTTCCTGTGAATGGCTCGTCGTCGATGCTGACAATCTTGTCGCCGGCGAGTATTCCTGCCCGTTCCGACGGACCGTTCTTTATAACGCCCTGCACTCGCAGCGTGTCGTCGCGTATTACGAACTCTATTCCCACTCCTGAGAACGAACCTTTCAGGTCGTCAGCCGCCATTTGCGCGTCCTTGGCATTCATGTACACCGAGTGCGGGTCGAGGTCGGCGAGTATCTGCGGAATGGCTCTGTCCACCAGCGAGTCGATGTTCACCGTGTCCACGTACTGGTCGTCGATGATGTGCAACAGGTTGTTCAGCCTGTTACCGCCGTTGTTGATGATGTTCAGTCGGTTGCCCGAGAAGTGGTTGGCGTAGAACGTGCCAATCAGTATTCCCACGATGACGCTCAGCGCCATCAGCAGCGGCATGTATCTGTTCTTGTTCATTTATTGCGTTATTACGTTATTACGATATTACGTTATTACGATATTACGATATTACGTTATTACGAGTTGTTGGCATCGAGGTAAATTACCTCAATTCCTGCCCTGCGAAGCAGGTCGATGCCGTCGGTCAGGCGGTACTGCTCTCCGTATACCACGCGGCGGATGCCCGCCTGGATAATGAGCTTGGCGCACTCTATGCAGGGCGAGGCGGTGACATAGAGTGTCGAGCCGTCCGAGTTGTTCGACGAGCGTGCCAGTTTGGTTATGGCGTTAGCCTCGGCGTGCAGCACGTAAGGTTTAGTGACGTTGTTCTCGTCCTCGCACACGTTCTCGAATCCGCTGGGGGTACCGTTGTATCCGTCACTGATAATCATCTTGTTCTTAACCACCAGTGCTCCCACCTGCCGGCGCTGACAGTAAGAGTTCTCTGCCCATATCTGTGCCATTCGCAGGTAGCGCAGGTCCAGTTTCTTTTGCTTGTCGTTCATCGTTATTTCGTTCTTTCGAGATTTCGTTATTACGTTATTACGTTATTACGGGATTTTCAATTCTCAATTTTCAATTTTCAATTCTTCTTAATCCCGTTCCTCTTCAGCAGAGCATCTATTGTGGGCTCCGAGCCTTTGAAGTTCTTATATAGCGTCATGGGGTGCTCCGTGCTTCCCTTGGAGAGAATGCAGTCGCGGAAGCGCTGTGCTGTCTTGGGGTTGAAGATGCCCTCTTTCTTGAACACTGCGAAGGCATCGGCATCGAGCACTTCAGCCCATTTGTACGAGTAGTATCCGGCGGCATATCCTCCTGCCATGATGTGCGAGAACTGTACCGTCATGCAGGTGTCTGTAAGCTGTTCGCCGATGATAGCCTTCTTCCACGCCTTTTTCTCGAAGGGGATGATGTCCTCCATGAACTCCTCCTTTTGTGTGTAGTACGCCATGTCGAGGAGTCCGAAGCTCACCTGGCGCAGGCAGTCCGACGCCACATTGAAGTTGCGACTCCGGCGTATGCGCTCTATCAGCTCGTCGGGCATCGGCTCACCCGTCTGGTAGTGGAAGGCGAAGGTGCGCAGGAAGTCTTTCTCCACGGCGAAGTTCTCCATGAACTGCGAGGGCAGTTCCACGAAGTCCCACCACACGTTGGTGCCGCCGATGCTTTCGAAGCGTACGTTCGAGAACATCTCATGGAGCGAGTGACCGAACTCGTGCAGGAAGGTCTCCACCTCGCCCAGCGTCAGCAGTGCCGGTTTGTCGGCAGTAGGTTTCGTGAGGTTCATTACCACGCTGACATGCGGGCGCACGTTCTCACCTGGAATGAATTTACCGTGTCCGCCCTCGTTCTTAATCCACTGTCCCTGGTATTCCGTCATCCATGCTCCGCTCTGTTTTCCGTCGCGCGGGTGGAAGTCGGCGTAGAACACTGCCAGATACGAGCCGTCCTTGTC
>JAFTFC010000214.1 GCA_017449725.1 Prevotella sp.
ATTATGAATTATTTTTCTTACCTTTGCACCCGAATTTATTGATACAACGAATGAGTACGGACAAATTGACACAGATTCTGACACGAACGGTCGACGAATTGTCAGACCCAGAATCGCTGAAAGGACTATTCCATCAGCACCGCGACGGTGCACCGCTGCCTTCAAGCAAGGCATTGGACGAGATTATCGAACTGTCACGTTCGATATTGTTCCCCGGATACTACGGGAAAAGCTCTGTAAACCTCCAGACAATAGGATTTCATATCGGCGTCAACGTGGAACGCATCCAGAAACTGCTTACCGACCAGATTATGGCTGGTATGTGGTTCGGCACTTGTGACTGCGAGGAGGAAGAGAGTGACTTCAACAAAGAGATTGCATCGTGCCGGCAACAGGCGGCAGAGATAGCAGTGGAGTTCATCTCCCGACTGCCTAAGATACGCAGCATCCTGGCTACCGACGTGGTGGCTGCCTATAACGGCGACCCCGCTGCTGAGAGCTACGGCGAGATTATTTCGTGCTATCCGGTTATCAAGGCACTGACAAACTACCGCATAGCCCACGAACTGATGGAACTGGGAGTACCGCTCATTCCGCGCATCATCGGTGAGATGGCGCACTCCGAGACGGGTATCGACATCCACCCGGCAGCAAAGATAGGCAACTACTTCACCATCGACCACGGCACGGGTGTCGTTATCGGTGCCACCTGCATCATCGGCAACCACGTGAAGCTATACCAGGGTGTCACTCTCGGTGCAAGAAGCTTCCCGCTCGACGACGACGGCAACCCCATAAAGGGCATTCCGCGCCACCCGATTCTCGAGGACAACGTCGTCGTATATTCCAACGCCACCATCCTCGGACGCATCACCATCGGCAAGGGCAGCGTGGTGGGTGCTAACCTCTGGATTACTCGCGACATGCTGCCGTACACCAAGAAATACAAACTTGAAAAGAAAGACTTTATAGATATCGAATTTAACCATGGGACAGGAATTTAAACTCATTGCCAAGACGTTCATGGGACTTGAGAACGTACTGGCTGAGGAACTGACGGCTCTGGGAGCCAACGACATAGAGATAGGACGACGCATGGTGTCGTTCACGGGTGACAAGGAAATGATGTATCGCGCCAACATGCAACTGCATACCGCCATACGCATCCTCAAGCCCATCCGCGAGTTCAAGGCTAAGAGTGCCGACGACGTGTACAACGAGGTGAGCGCCATTGACTGGAGCCAGTACCTCGACGTGCGCAAGACTTTTGCCGTCGACTCGGTGGTGTTCTCCGAGGAGTTCCGCCATTCTAAGTTCGTGGCTTACAAGGTGAAGGACGCCATTGTGGACCAGTTCCGTGAGCGCACCAACATGCGACCGAATGTCAGTGTTACCAACCCCGACATCCGTCTGCACATACACATCGCCGAGGACAAGGCTACACTCTGCCTCGACTCCAGCGGCGAGTCGCTCCACCGACGCGGCTACCGACAGGAATCGGTAGAGGCACCGCTCAACGAGGTTCTTGCCGCCGGTATCATTCTGATGAGCGGATGGCGCGGTGAGACGGACTTCATCGACCCCATGTGCGGCAGCGGCACACTGCTTATCGAGGCAGCCCTCATAGCCCACAACATGGCTCCGGGACTCTTCCGCAAGGAGTTCGCCTTCGAGAAGTGGCAGGACTTCGATGCCGACCTCTTCGACCAGATATACAACGACGACTCGCAGGAGCGCGAGTTCAACCACCATATCTATGGCTACGACGTAGACCCCAAGGCGGTGAACACCGCACTGCGGAACGTTCGGGCGGCAAGCCTCACCAACGACATCACCGTGACACTCCAGGACTTCAAGGACTTCGAACAGCCCGAGGAACCTGCCATCATGATTACCAACCCGCCCTACGGTGAGCGCATCTCCACACCCAACCTGCTGGAGACCTACCAGATGATAGGCGAGCGACTGAAGCATGCCTTCCAGGGCAACGAGGCGTGGGTGCTGAGCTACCGCGAAGAGTGCTTCGAGCAGATTGGTCTGCGCCCAAGCATCAAGATTCCGCTCTACAACGGAGCACTGGAGTGCGAACTGCGCCGCTACCAGATGTTCGGCGGAAAACTGAAGGAGTTCCGCAGCGAGGGAAACATCCTCAAGACCGAGGAGGAGAAGCGGGTGATGGCAGAGAAGCACCGCTTCAAGAAAAACCGCGAGTTCAAGAAGCGCCTCGACGAACAGGAGGCTAACGAGGAGGGAGACATCCGCTCCTTCGTGTTCCACTCGCACGAGAGAAAAGAGGAGAGAGCCCCGAGAAGCTATAGAAGTCCCAGACCAGAGAGGGACTTTAGACCGGCTAAAGATTCTAGACCTTCTAGAAATTCTAGTTCTTCTAGATCTTCTAGAGATTCTAGACCATCTAGACCATCTAGACCATCTAGAGACTCCAAGCCCTTTGACAAGAAAGGGCGCCCGGGTCGCCCGGGTGCCCGTCCATTCAACAAAGGAAAGCGAGGCGACAGATGAAACTCCGTTCAAGATGCTGCGCCACCCTCGCAGCAATAGCTACCCTCCTTCTAACGACTATCCCCATGAACGCACAGCAGAAACTGTTCACACTGGAAGACCTGAACTTCGGCGGCAAGAACTACCGCAACATGGTTCCGGAAAGCCGCATGCTGACATGGTGGGGCGACGAACTGTTGCACAAGGACGGTGACGTGTGGTACACCGTGGACAAACGGACGTTCCGAGAGAAACCGCTGGCAGGAAAACGCCTCCAGGATTTTGAGGCGCAGCGACAGCCCCGGCAGTGGGAGGCGACAAACCGCGACAACAACCTGTGCGTGGTAAGCCCGCAGGGTGACACCCTCCAACTGACCACCGACGGCAGCCGCCAGATTGTCTACGGACAGCCGGTACACCGCAACGAATGGGGCATCGACGAAGGAGTGTTTTGGAATCCGGACCGCAGCCGCATGGCATTCTACCGCATGGACCAGTCGCTCGTGGCTGACTATCCGCAGGTGGACATCTCCGCCCGCATTGCTGAATACCAGCCAGACAAATACCCCATGGCGGGATGCCAGAGCCACACCGTGACGGTGGGAATCTATGATGTCAAGAAGAACAAGACGGTGTATCTCCACACCCCCGTTTCTAAGGACACCGCTCCTGTTGTCGAAGGGGAAACCTTCGACAACATACCCGTCTATTTCACCAACATAGCCTGGAGCCCCGACGGCAAGACCCTTTATATGTTCGAGCTGAACCGGGCACAGAACGACTGCCGCCTGATGAGCTACGACGCAGAGACGGGAGAACCGCTGAAGGAAATCTGTCGCGAGCAGAGCACTAAGTACGTTGAACCGCTCCACCCCATCGCCTTCCTGCCTTGGGATGACACGAAGTTCATCATGCAGAGCCAGCGCGACGGCTACAACCACCTGTATGTTGCGACTTCGTCGCAACCCGAAAAGGAGGCGAAGCTCCGCCAGCTGACATCGGGCTCGTGGGTGGTAATGGACATCATAGGCTTCTGCCCAAAGACCCACAGCATAATCATCGCGTCTAACGAGATACACCCCACTCAGCGCAACATCTTCGCCGTCAACGTAGACACAGGAAAGCGCACACGCCTCGACAACGGACGGGGATGGCACTACGGCGAACTGTCGCCATCGGGCGAATGGATTATAGACCGCTACTCCGAACCGGACGTACCACGAAACATAGAGGTATATAAGACTTCAACCCCCAACCCTCATACTTCACCCTACTTCTCTGCCCCCGACCCGTGGCAGGGCTACCAGCAGCCGGCTTTCGTCAGCGGCTCCATCAAGGCTGCCGACGGCACTACCGACCTATACTACCGCATGGTGAAGCCCCACGACTTCGACCCCGCGAAGAAATATCCCACCGTGGTCTACGTCTACGGTGGTCCCCATGCACACAACGTAGATGCACGCTGGCACTACGCCTCACGCTCCTGGGAGACCTACATGGCACAGAAGGGCTACATAGTGTTTATTCTCGACAACCGAGGCTCGGAGAACAGGGGGCGCGACTTCGAACAGGCAACATTCCACCAGCTTGGACAGGTGGAGATGCAAGACCAGATGGAGGGTGTAAAGTTCCTGAAGTCACTGCCATACGTCGATGCCGACAGGCTGGGAGTCCACGGATGGTCGTTCGGCGGTTTCATGACTATCTCGCTGATGACCAACTACCCCGACGTATTCAAGGTAGGCGTTGCCGGCGGACCGGTAATCGACTGGAAATGGTACGAAGTGATGTACGGCGAGCGATACATGGGAACTCCGCAGGACAACCCCGACGGATATGCCAAGACATCGCTCCTCACGAAGGCTAAGGATCTGAAGGGACGCCTGCAGATAATAACGGGATACAACGACGAGACGGTGGTGCCGCAGCATTGCCTCTCCTTCCTCAAGGAGTGCACCGACGCCGACACCCAGCCCGACTTCTTCGCCTACCCGGGCGAGCATCATAACATGATGGGGCACCGCAGCGTGCACCTCCACGAACGCATCACCCGCTACTTCGAAGACTTCTTAAAATAATCCTAGAAAATCTAGAAAATCTAGAACATCTAGAACATCTAGAAAATCTAGAAAATCTAGAAAAACCAGAAAAAAACAATGAAAGAAGAACAATTCCTCGTCAGCATAACCGGGCAGGACCGCCCCGGACTCACGGCAAGCATCATGAGCATACTTGCCAAGTACAATGCACAGATTCTTGACATCGGTCAGGCAGACATCCACTCCACACTCTCGCTCGGCGTTCTCGTCAGGATGGACGAGATGAACTCAGGTCTGGCAATGAAAGAACTGCTGTTCAAAGCCACCGAACTGGGTGTCAACATCGGATTCTCGCCTATCTCCGACGACGAGTACGAGGACTGGGTGGGACATCAGGGCAAGAACCGCTACATACTGATGGTTATGGGCAGACAGCTCGAAGCCAAGCAGATAGAGGCTGCCACACGCATCATTGCCGACCAGGGACTCAACATCGACTCCATTCTGCGCCTCACCGGTCGCAAGAGCATCAAGAACCCCGGTAAGCACGTCCGCGCCTGCATAGAGTTCTCGCTCCGCGGAGAGCCGCGCGACCGCCAGGAGATGCAGTCGAAGCTTATGCGGCTGTCGCAGGAAATGGAGATAGACTTCTCCTTCCAGCGCGACGACATGTTCCGCCGCATGCGCCGACTCATCTGTTTCGATATGGACTCCACGCTGATCCAGACCGAGTGCATCGACGAACTGGCAGAGCGCAACGGCGTAGGAGCCGAGGTGCGAGCCATCACCGAAAGCGCCATGCGCGGCGAGATAGACTTCAAGGAAAGTTTCACACGACGTGTCAAACTGCTTAAGGGTCTCGATGTCAGCGTTATGCAGGACATCGCCGAGCATCTGCCTATCACTGAGGGAGTAGACCGACTGATGAACATCCTGAAGACCTGCGGCTACAAGATTGCCATCCTCTCCGGAGGATTTACATACTTCGGCGAGTACCTTCAGCGACGCTACGGCATCGACTATGTATATGCCAACGAACTGGAAATCGGTGAGGACGGTAAGCTCACGGGCAACTACGTCGGCGAGATTGTCGACGGACACCGCAAGGCGGAACTGCTTAAACTTATTGCCCAGGTAGAGAAGGTGAACCTCGCCCAGACCATCGCCGTGGGAGACGGTGCCAACGACCTGCCGATGATTTCACAGGCGGGTCTCGGCATTGCCTTCCACGCCAAGCCCCGTGTTGTAGCCAACGCCAAGCAGAGCATCAACACCATCGGTCTCGACGGCGTCCTCTACTTCCTCGGCTTCAAGGACTCCTATCTCGGCGAGCAGGGCAAATTGTAGTTCCCTGCCCTACCCCAGCGATTTTTGAAATTTTGTTGCCACTTTTGCCACTAATGCCACAAAGCCCCTGTTTATCGGGCTTTCGCGAGTGGCAAAATAGTGGCAAAGTGACAAAATCCTCCGATTTTTTACTTCAATTCACGCACCAAATACACCGTTCCGGCATTGGTGCGCTTGCGCTGCAACCCCTCCAGATTTGCCAGCAGCCGCCCGAACTGGCGGAGGTTGCCTAACTGCGTTCGCGAACCGGCACGGCTGCGTATGTGGTCGTAGATAGCGGTGGGCGACATATAGGTGCCGCCGTCGCTCTCACCGGCAGGCTCGAAGAATTCATGGAAATACTGCATCGAGGCAGGCAGCTGCTGGAAACGGCGGTTGTTCTGCATTATCTCCTCGGTCTCCTTCGGGTCAAACCAGTAGCGCTCGCCCTTATAGATAGCCGTAACTGCCTGAGCATAAAGCTGTTCGTAGTCTATCTGCTTCTTGATATTTATCGGACCTGTCAGTTCTATTCCTATGAAACGGCGGTTGCCTGAGGGGTCGGTGAGCACGTCTGTCATGTTTGCCGTGGCGATGAACGAGGCGTAGCGCTGCTGCTCCTCCACGTGGCGGGCATAGGGTCGCTTCACCTTAACCGACGCCAGCTGGATGACGTTCTTCAGGAATCCCTCCTGCACCTTCTGAGGTATCTGGTTGAACTCGTCGAGGTTGATGAGCAGGAACTGGCTCATGGCTTGCAGCACCTGCCGCTTCTCCGTGAGCACCAGGCTGTCGTTGTAACCCCACTGCAGGTCGAAGGGTATCAGCGAGCGGCAGAAGGTGGACTTGTTGTATCCCTGACGCGAGATGAGCAGCGGAGCCACCGAGTTGCCGTACTTCTTGGAGCGCCCCATCCTCTGAGCCACCATTCCGAGGAACCACGTGTAGAACCAGTCGGGCCACTGCTTGCAGTCCGTGGGCACCGTGCGTGCCAGACGGCGGATGTGGTCCTTGCCGTCCCAACGCCCGCGCAAATTCCACAGGTAGGAGTCCACGGGGTCGTAGTCCTGAATAAGCCGCGAGCAGAGGAAGCGCCTCACGTCCTTGTCCCACACGTTGAGTCCCGCTATACGCGCCTCCATCGCCAGACTGTTCTGCGAGCGCTCGTCGACGGGCTGCCACGCTCCGTACGATGCCACTTTCATGTACTCCGTATAGCCCATTATCTTGTTGTAGCGGAAGACATAGCGCTTGCTGAGGAAGTCTATCAGCTGGCGGGTCTCCTGACCCGGTGCCGCCTTAGCGTCGTCCTCCTTGGGAGCGGGCGGTTCGGTGATGTCCATCTGCGGCACGGGCTGCATCCGTGTGCCCATTATCCGCATCGGCGTGGGCGTCGGATTGTAATAGGGCTCCTTGTCGACAGTCCAGCGGAAGCGGGCACTGACCGAGCCCTCGCCGCCTGTTACGGGTCGCGGAAGCACCGCCGAGTAGGCTGCCGCCGCCCGCTCGTATGCCTCTGCCAGCAGGAAGTTTATCTCCTCCTCGGTCGTTGGCATCTTGCCCCCGTCTGGCTCGATGCTCACCAGTATCTTCACCGACATGCCGCTCGAGCCGGTAATGGCGAGCATTGTCATAGGCATCATCCGGGCAGCCTGCTTCACCTCCTTCACAGCACTACTCTCATAGAGATTTCCCACACTCAGCAGCACTACGCCGTTGAACCGCTTTATCTCCACGCTTCCGTCCGGCGTCCGACCCATCACGGCGCATGGCAGCACATCCGGCAACAGGCTGTCCTCGCCTAAGTGCGAGTAAACCTCCTGCTTCAGTGCCGCCTGGGCACGCCAGCGTATTCCCCTCACCTGATCGCGCCGCGTGTCAGTCTTCATTTTCTCCAGCATCTCCTCTATCTTGAGGGTGCTCACAGTCCTCTTGTTCTGTTTCGTAGTCGTTATTCTCGTTATTTTCATATCTTCAAATACTTTTATGTCTACATTGTTTTATTCTAAACTGCGCCCACTTTCAAATTACGACAGAGACTCCTTCCCAATTCGACAGAGACTCCTTCGCACTTCGAAAGAGGCTCTTTCCTTATACGAAAGAGACTCTTTCACCGTACGAAAGTGGCGTGATTGCCGTTGTCGAAGAACCGGTACTCATCGTGGTACTCGTCGAACTCCACCAGCCCCGTGTAACCGTACCTGCCGAAGAGCCGGTGTATCCACTCCTGCTGCTCGGGACTCAGGCGGTACTTGCCGTTGCGGTAGCGGTAGAAAGCCGTCTCGCCGCCGAGGTAGTCCATCGTCTTGCGGCGCATCTCCACGTAGTGTTCATGCTTCACCTTGTTGAAGAGGCTCTTGAAACCCGCCGCCACGGTAATGGTCTCCGCTATGCGAAAGCGCTTGCAGTCGCTGCCGATGCCAGCCTTTGGTGTCACGCACATTGCTGCCGTCGTGTTGTCAGGCAGCGCCTTGCCCGCCTCGTAACGCAGACATGCTGCGTGCAGCGGGCACTCCTTGTTGAAACACAATGCCCAGTCGGTGGGCACATCACTGAATTGTAATCTTACTTTGCTCATATTTTCTTGATTTTTTAGTTAATAATCCGGGTTTACTTCACTCCTCAAAGTCACCTCCTTAATTCACCTACAAAGATACAACATTTTTTGCGAAAATGCAACTTTTGTGCGCACAAATTTCGCAATATTTTGTCACTTTGCCACTATTTTGCCACTTTCCAACCACTTGTCTTTCAACCATTTAACACCAAAGTGGCAAAAGTGGCAACAAAAATTCAAAAATTCACGTGCGCGCGCGTGAACATTTCAATCGTCAAGAGGATTGCATAAGAAATCAAGCAAAAGAATACCTTAAAATAAATTCGCTATATTTTCAATTTTTTTCTTTTAAAAACATTCTTTTCTTCAAATTATTTTGTACCTTTGCACCCGAAATAAATTCGGAAACTGCGCCCTATGGGAAAAAGAATAAAGAAACTTAAGAACGTAAGACTTCACCGCGAAGGAACAAACACACTGATTTATGCTGCTGCCGCTTTCGTGGCGGTGGGACTGCTCTTGTGGCTCCTCGTGCCCAATGAAGTAGTATTCTATGTATATGCAGCAATTGCTGCGGTGGTATACCTGATAATGGTGAACTTCTTCCGCTGTCCCATCCGCTACTTCAACGGCGAGACAGACGGTATTGTAGTGGCACCGGCAGACGGCAGGATCGTCGTGATTGAAGAGGTGGAGGAAGACAAGTACTTCCACGACAAGCGCATCATGGTGTCGATATTCATGAGTCTTTTCAACGTTCATGCCAACTGGTTCCCGGTAGACGGAAAGGTGATTTCGGTGCACCACCAGAACGGTAATTTCCATAAGGCTTGGCTGCCTAAGGCGAGCGAGGAGAACGAGCATGCCGACGTGCTGATAGAGACCGACAACGGTGAGCAGATACTGTGCCGACAGGTTGCCGGAGCCGTGGCACGACGCATCGTCACCTACGCCAAGGACGGCGAGGACTGCTACATCGATGAGCACATGGGATTCATTAAGTTCGGCTCGCGTGTGGATGTCTACCTGCCGCTGGGCACCGAGGTGTGCGTCAAGATGGGACAGGCGACGACTGGCGACCAGACGGTGATCGCAAAATTGAAGTAAAAACGTTAAATCTTCAATTTTCAATAATCAATATGAAAAAGCACATACCTAATACCATAACCTGCTGCAACCTGATTTCGGGCTGCATAGCAATAGTACATGCAATAACCGGAAACCCGGCTATGGCGCTGATGTGGATAATCATCGGTGCGGTGTTCGACTTCTTCGACGGTATGTCGGCACGCCTGTTAGGAGTGTCTTCGCCCATTGGCAAGGAACTGGACTCGCTGGCTGACGTAGTTACATTCGGTGTGGCTCCCTCGACGATAATATTCTTCGAGCTGCTCGTAATGGAATATCCCGCATTCCTCGAACCGGCACGCGACATAGTGCCCTTTGCAGCATTCATCATGGCGGCATTCTCAGCCCTGCGTCTGGCTAAGTTCAACCTTGACGAGCGTCAGGCGACATCGTTCATCGGTCTGCCTACTCCTGCCAACGCCCTCTTCTGGGGTTCGCTGATTGTCGGTGCCAAGGAGATTGTGGAGTGCTCACCGTGGATGGTTTTAGTGGTGCTGGCGATGGTGCTCTTGAGCAGTTGGCTCTTAGTTGCCGAACTGCCGCTCTTCGCCCTGAAGTTCAAGCACTGGGGATGGAAAGGAAACGAGGTGAAGTACATATTCGTCCTCACCTCGGCTCTGTTGCTGGCGATATTCCGCATCTCGGGCTTCGCCATCATTATCGCGTGGTACGTTATTCTTTCGTCACTAACGTCCCGATATTCTCACCCTGAATAACCTTCTTCAGGTTTCCCACCTTGTCCATGTTGAATACATAGATGGGGAGGTTGTTGTCCTGGCACATGCAGATGGCTGTCAGGTCCATAACCTTTAGTCCGCGCTCCAGAACTTCCTGGTAGGTGATTTTGTCGAACTTCGTTGCCGTGGGGTCTTTCTCGGGATCGGCGGTATATACACCGTCTACGCGGGTTCCCTTGAGCATGAGGTCTGCCTCAATCTCGATTGCACGCAGGCTGGAGCCGGTGTCGGTGGTAAAATAGGGAGAACCGGTGCCGGCAGAGAAAATGCAGACATAGCCTGCCTCCATAGCCTCGATGGCGCGCCACTTGGTGTAGAACTCACCGATGGGTTCCATGCGGATGGCTGTAAGCACGCGGTTCTTCACACCGATAGCTCCGAGAGCCGAACTGAGTGCCAGCGAGTTGATGACGGTGGCGCACATTCCCATCTGGTCGCCCTTGACACGGTCGAAACCTTTCTGCGAACCGCTAAGTCCGCGGAAGATGTTGCCTCCGCCGATTACGATACCGATCTCTACGCCCATAGCGTGGATTTCCTTAATCTGCTCGGCATACTGGCTCAGCCGCTCCGGATCTATCCCGTAGCCCTGAGCACCCATCAGGCTCTCGCCCGACAATTTCAATAGTATTCTTTTCATGATTATTTCGATTTAACATTTATTCTTCTGGCTGCAAATATCGCAATTTTTAGTCAGACTGCCAAACAATCGGCGCTAAAATAGTTATTTTGACTCCCTAAAAGTCTTTTTATACGCAAACGTTTGCATATGAAATATTACAAGTTTTTCGAAATTTTGACTCCTAATGTAAAAACAATGTCCTACTTTTGCTCCCGAAACAAATATGCACTATCTAACTCATTAACAAAAAAATGGAAAAGAAAAACTTACTAACAATCGTGTCATGCATAATACTATTACTCTTGACACCCAGCCGTGCACGAGCCGACGTAACTTTCTATGCTTCGGGGTGCATTCGCGCAATAAATGTATTTGCCTGCATCTGGACCGCAGATAAGGGAACCGGTTTCCCTGGCTTGTATAAAGAAAGCACTTCTACAGATTTTGTGGGAGTCTCGACAGAAATCATCGACGGAGTGGAATTCACCAAATACGTCGTCAAAGGCTACGACTCCGCAGGCCTTGTCCTCAGCTATGGAACGAATGTCAGCCAAACAGAGGACATTACAATTGAAGACGGGAAATATTACGTGTTGTATGGAAAGAAAGAGTCGCCAACATACGAAAGATTTGACAAAGCTTCTGACGCTGCCACTGCTGTAAGGAACCGTTGGTCGTTCGTAATTAAAGGCACATCAGCAGATAATGACTGGAACGGCATCGAGTTCACCACCAAGGAAGTGACCGACTACGGCATGCATTACTCTTACACTTTCGATGCAACCTCATGGACAGCCAACTCAACGCAGGCGTTCAAGTTCGTGACTGAATATGTGAACGATTATTCTGGTTTTACAAACGGATGGCTGGCAAACGGAGGTTCCGTTGACGACTTGACCGGTGGTGCTCCATTGTCATTAACTAAGAACGCACAAGAAGATGGGGAACCAGGAAATATGAAGTTCACCCACAACAGTGATTATAATAAGTACGTAATGGACGTCTACTATCGCCCAAGCCTGAACGCCTACTACGTCTACATCAAAGGACTCCCCCAGCCGGAAAGCAGCGCGACTGCCTACTACCTGATAGGCGACTGGACAAAAAACGGAGACAACTGGAATATAGAAAACACAAATTTTAAGATGCAGCCCGTCTACGGACAGGACGGAGTCTACTCCATCTACATCAACGCTCCGTGGAACAATCTGTCAACATACGCTGCAGGCTTCGTCATCAACCCTGAAGGAAACACCAATTGGGAGAAGTGCATCCGCCCCGTTGGGGGAGGTAACTATTCTGTGGATAATACCGACTATAGCGGACAGACGCGGACGGGCACCACCAACAGTTGGCAGTTCAAGAAAAACACCGCCCAAGCTGCCAACAACGGCGGCTCCTACCTCTTGATATACAACTCCAACGACAGAACGTTTGAAATCAAAAACACGCCCGACCTGCGCGTGCTCTACATGATGCGCAGCGACAAGAACTGGGAGTTCGACGGCGAATACCTGTTCGATGTCAACACAAGCGGCGTGAGCAACTATAACAACAACTACGTAGGCACGCTGACGATGGCATCGGGCATCACCTACAAACTGACCGACGGCTACAACTGGTAAGGCAGCACCGATGGCGACATGAGTTACAACGCCAGAACGGACATCACCTCCAACAATGTCTGCAAAGGAAGCAGTTCCGACGACGGCGGCAAGAACAACGTGCCATTCAACATCCCCGCCGCCACCTACTCCGCCGTGGCAAACGTGGTGGGACTCAACAATCCCGACTCCTACGACTTCGACTCTCCCGCCAAGACCGTGATATGGACACAAGTTGCGCCGGAAGTCAACATGAGCAAGCCGCAATACAAGTCGTCGGCAACGGTGACTGACTGGACAGACATGACCTACGACGACACCTACCGCGTGTGGACCGCCACGGGAGTAAGCCTCGCTAACAACGAGACGGTGAATTACCGTGAACACTTCTACAGCGGAAGCGGCACGGGCGACGTGACGACGCTCAACGCCAACAACGGTGCCAACGGACAGGGCACCTACAAACTGGTCTACGTGCCCACCTACCAGTCGGGTACGGGCGACGCCGCAGAGAAACTTATGTTGCAGACTAAGATTAGCAAGGTGTGCGTAGACGATGACGCTGCAGAGAAGGAATACAAATACATTCGCACCTTCTCCGACTACCAGCCACGCCTGATTCCCGAGGGGCTGAAGGCTTACCGCGCAACGGCATACAGCGCAACCAAGGACGGCGAAGGCAAAACAACGAGCGCAACAGTGACACTGACTTCAATACCCGACATTATTCCTGCTAACACCGGCGTAATTCTGGTGTACGACGGCGAAACCGAAAGCGTTAACTTCGACGATTATAACAGTGGCGCAGCCACATGGGCAGCCCTCGAAGTATCAGAGGAAGAAGGCTCAGCACCCCGCGATAACGGCGACAAGCCTTACGGAAACGGCATCGCAGGATATGGAGCTGGAACTAACTGGCTCGTATCGCTGCTTACAGATGGATCTGCGACATCTCCAGCAGACCGCGATGGTGAGGACGAGGTAATCTACCGTAACTACTACCTCACTCGAGTTAACGGCAAACTGGGATTCTATCGAGTGAAGGCTGAAGAGGCAAGTGCTACTCCCGTAAATCTCCGCAAGTCTTACCTCGCACTTCCTGCAGAGGTTCAGGACGACAGCGACTTTGACGAACCGGGACTGGGCTACGACGGCTCGGGAGCTAAGCAGATAGCCATGATATTCGAAGAAGGAACGACGGAAACGGAAGAACCGATAATCGGGAACGAGACTGACGGCATAGTGAAGCCTAGCATCAGCACTGCCAACAACGACAACTGCTACTACAATATGATGGGTATGAAGGTGATGCACCCCACCAGCGGACTCTACATACGTAACGGCAAGAAAATTATCATTAAATAATCAAGGGAGGAACGCAAGATGAAAAAGACATATATTCAACCCTTATGCACCGTCATCGCCCTCGCTGCAGGGTCGATCATGAACGACATCAGCGGCGGAACTGCCAGCAGAGGCTCCGAGAATGGAGACCCTGGAGATGGGGAATCACTCAGTAGGGAGACATTCTTCGGCAGCGGCAGCAACTGGAGCAATGATGAAGAAGAGTAAACTCTAAGACTGATGATAATAAAAGTAATAACAGTAGTAATAGGTATTATGTGACTAGTAATTAGATTGTAGCATGTTTACCTGCGTCCCGGACTCCGTGAGGAATCCGGGCGCAAACTTTTTATATCCTGAATGCTACTTCTTTGAAAGCATAGCGGCGTTCCTCGCCGCTGTCGGTCTTTAGGACAAGATGTCCGTCGGGCACCACCGTCTCGATGCAGGCTATGAAGTCGCCCCCCTTGTCACGATAGCCGAACATGCCTTCGCGGCGGTAAAGATGCTCCATGTATCTGCGCGAAATCTCCCCGGCACGACCATCTTCAAGCAGTTGGAGGTTCTCCGTCAGCTTATCAAGCACTCCGCGAAGCACCGCCTCCCTATCAACATCCCTATTCAATATCTGGCGGAGCGACACCGGGTTGGGGGCGTCGCTGCGGAACTCCGTTTGGTTTATGTTGATGCCTGTGCCGAAGATGCAAGTGCGGATGTCCTTACCGCTCACTGTCGTCTCTATCAGCGTTCCGCTGATCTTCTTGTCGCACCAATATATATCGTTGGGCCATTTGACTGTCATTCCGTCGGCATACGTCGCCAAGGTATCACGCACGGCGAGGGCTATAGCCATCGACAGCAGGAACTGCTGTTGCACAGGTACTCCCCGAGGACTTGTCCTTACGCTGAACGTCAGGTTCTTCCCCCGTTCAGACTCCCACCGGTTCTTGCCCTGTCCGCGTCCCGCTGTCTGGAAGTCGGCAACAACGGCAACTGCCTCTCCCCCACTGCCCTCGTATTCACGCAGGTAGCGGTTCGTCGAGTCCGTTTCGTCAAGATGAATGATAGTCACGTTTTTCGTATTTATTATTTATTGTTAATCAGTTCCTTATATAGCATAATTCCTTTGGCTGTCAGCAGATATTTCTGCCTTGGGTGGCGGGGAGATTGAGGGTACAGCATACAGACATAACCCTCATTTATGGCGGGGTATAAATGGTATTCTAAGATATTAGGTCTGTGTTTTAATTTTAAGATGTCCATCATCTGGTTTATAGATAGTTTGTTTTGCCCTATAACTTTAATTAATTCTATAATCAAGGAGTTATTGGTGCGAATTAACCCTTGTACTTGTTCGGGTACTTGTTCGGGTACTTGTTCGGTACTTGTTCGGGCAGCCAAATTGGGTTGACTTTTCCATTTTCCTATTGGGTGTATATGTAGATAGCGATTTCGCAAATCCCACTGCTCCCCAAGTAGCAGGTTGCGGAAAAATCTTTCCAAATAAATAGGGGAGTAGTCTATGCCCTTTGTTACATTACGGTAGTTGGCACGAACGAGTGCATTACGGAAATACCACGAATGCTTGGCGAACAAGTCATTGTTAACGTCAAACCCAAGTGAACGCAGATACATTATCGTGAAAACGGCAGTGGCGCGGGTATTTCCTTCACTAAAAGCGTGAATCTGCCAAAGTCCAGACACGAAATGAGTTAGATGGCTTATCATCTCGTCGTGGCTCTTATCTTTATAGCTATACGTTCGTTCTTGTTCCATATCATAGTCAATAGCTCGACGCAAATCTTCCCAATTCAGATAAAGAACAGTATCACCCTCAAGCACCCATTCCTTCTTAGTAATATCGTATTTGCGAAATTCACCTGCGTGCTTCATCACACCTTCAAAAACCCTGCGATGTACCGATTGGTAGCCTCCGGTCGTGAAGTCGAAAGTGTGACTTGCCAAAACTCTCACTATGTTCGATGATACACGATCGGCTTCTTCTTCATCATCGTCTTTATCATGGGTAGTCTTGGTTACATAGTATTGTTTTACCAGTTCACGAACTTCGTCGATGGTTATCTCGCCCTCAATATTCCTGCGAGCTGTCTGCTGCAAGTACTCTGAAGTCTTCAGTCCGTCAACAGCCTGTAAGCCGATTGCCACGCGCCATGCCTCAGCCCGTTCCCGTTGTGCCGGCTCCCCTTGACGTATGTATTCGTCAAAGTTCAGGTATAGTTCCGTGCTTTTGTCGTCACCCATATCGTTACTCGTGGTTATTATAGTGCAAAGATACGAAAAAATTCATAATAATTAATTCATAATACGTATTTTTTTGTAACTTTGCCCCCGATTATGGGCATATTATACGTAGTACCGACGCCTGTGGGCAATATGGAGGACATAACCCTCCGCGCCCTCCGCATACTGAAAGAGGCTGACCTCATTCTTGCGGAGGATACTCGCACATCGGGTAAGTTGCTGAAACACTACGACATACAGAACCGCCTGCAGTCGCACCATAAGTTCAACGAGCACGGCACGAGTGCCAACGTCGTTGAGAAGCTCAAGGCAGGAATGACCATCGCCCTGATAAGCGATGCAGGTACTCCGGGCATCAGCGACCCGGGATTCTTCCTCGTCCGTGAGGCGGTTGCAGCAGGCATTGAGGTGCAGTGCCTGCCGGGTGCAACGGCACTGATACCCGCCCTGGTGAGCAGCGGACTTCCCGACGACCGTTTCTGCTTCGAAGGCTTCCTGCCGCAGAAGAAAGGACGACAGACCCGGTTGGAGAGCCTGCGCGAGGAGCAGCGTACAATGGTGTTCTACGAGTCGCCCTACCGAGTGCTGAAGACCTTGCAACAGTTTGCCGAAGTGTTCGGGGCGGACCGCCACGTCAGTTGCTGCCGCGAGATAAGTAAGGTGCACGAGGAGTCGGTTCGCGGAACCATTGCCGAGGTAATCGAACACTTCAAGACGAAAGAGCCGAAGGGTGAGTTCGTTATTGTGGTTGAAGGGGAGAAAAGCCCACCCAAGCCCTCCCAAAGGGAGGGATGTTGAAATTGCTATTTCAAATTGGACACATAAGTTAAAAAAAAAGAAGATATGAAAAAGTTACTGATATTTGCGGTATGCCTCATGGCTTTTGCCGCTTGTAAGAACGAGAAGACTGGAGCAGGAGATGCTTCGCAGGCAGACTCACTCCAGAGAGTTATCGACCAGAAAGACGATGAGATAAACGACATGATGGGAACGCTGAACGACATTCAGGAGGGTTTCCGTCAGATCAACGAAGCCGAGGGTAAGGTGGAACTGATGCAGAGCGGCGAGGGCACCAACAAAGCTCAGCAACTGCGCGAGAGCGTTCAGTTTATTGCCGAGCGCATGGAGCAGAACCGCCAGCTCATCGAGAAACTGCGCCAGCAGCTGCGCGAGAGCAGTTTCAAGGGAGACCAGCTAAAGAAAACCATCGACAACCTGACACGCCAGATTCAGGAGAAAGACCAGGAACTGCAGCGCCTGCGTGCCGAACTGGATGCCAAGGATATCCACATCTCTGAGCTCGACGAGACGATAAACAACCTCAACAGCGACGTATCGTCACTGAAGTCGGAAACAGAGCAGAAGACCGAGACCATCAATACTCAGGACCGCCAACTGAACACGGCATGGTATGTCTTCGGTACCAGCTCAGAACTCAAGGAACAGGGAATCCTCGTAAAAGGTAAGGTGCTGCAGGGCAACTTCAACAAGGAATACTTCACCAAGGTGGACATCCGCGTGATGAAGGAGCTGAAGCTCTATAGCAAGTCTGCCGAACTGCTCACATCGCACCCCGCAAGCAGCTACACGCTGACCCGCGATGCCAACAAACAGTATATCCTGCGCATCACCAATCCCGACACCTTCTGGTCTACCAGCAAGTATCTGGTGATTCAGGTGAAGTAGTCGTCCAAAATTGAAAATTAGCGCTTGGCGCTGAAGAAATCCACCATAAGCCGGCGGCATTCCTCCTCCAGGATGCCACCGGTTATCTTTGCCTTGGGATGCAGGGCAGTGGGGGCAATGAGTGAATAGCCACGCTTCTCGTCGCGCGTACCATATACTATACGGGGTATCTGTGCCCACCCTATGGCTCCTGCGCACATGGTGCAGGGCTCCACGGTTACGTAGAGCGTACACTCCGTAAGATACTTGCCGCCAAGGGCGTTTGCCGCCGACGTTATCGCCTGCATCTCGGCATGTGCTGTAACGTCGGTCAGTGCTTCCGTCATGTTATGTGCACGGGCGATAATCCTGTCGCGGCACACCACAACGGCACCGATGGGTATTTCCCCCTGCGCCAGGGCTGCCTGTGCCTCCTCAAGAGCCTTCCCCATGAAGAACTCGTCGCGTTTCCTTTGTTCGTCTGTCTTTGTCATCGTGGTGCAAAGATAGGAGATAAATTGAGAATTGAGAATTGTTAATTGAGAATTATGATTACATTTAAACCCTTTTTAACTTCTTTAACTTCTCTGACTTTCTTAACTTCACGAAAATATATATTTTTGCACCATGTTAAGCAATAATCTCTATGGGGAAACACACCGACCCGGCAGAATAGAAGTGGTGTGCGGCTCGATGTTCTCGGGCAAGACAGAAGAACTCATACGCCGACTTAAACGTGCAAAGTTCGCTAAACAGAGGGTTGAGATATTCAAACCGAGTATTGATGTGCGGTACAGTGAGGAGGAGGTGGTGAGCCACGACCAGAACTCCATAATGAGCACCCCGATAGAGTCGTCGTCGGCAATTCTGCTGCTGGCAAACGATATTGACGTTATAGGCATCGACGAGGCACAGTTCCTCGACGAGGGTTTGGTGGATGTCTGCAACCAACTGGCGAACCGCGGCATAAGAGTGATTATTGCAGGACTCGACATGGACTATCGGGGCATACCCTTCGGTCCAATCCCGGGACTGTGCGCCATTGCCGACGAGGTGACCAAGGTGCATGCCATCTGCGTGAAGTGCGGTTCACTGGCATACGTGAGCCACCGACTGGTGGAGAGCGACAAGCGAGTACTTCTAGGAGAGACGCAGGAGTATGAGCCGCTGTGCCGCGAATGTTACCAGAAAGCACTGAAAGAGGACAATGCTTAATGCATAATTCATAATGCATAATGCATAATGCATAATTCATAATTTTATAATTATCAGTTAACCAGATGTTTACCGAAGAAATCACTTTCGACAAAGCGTTCCGCTACACCGTCATGGCGCTCTTGGCGGCATTTATCCTCTACGTCATGAACTACCTGAGCAGTGTGCTGCTGCCGTTCTTCGTGGCGTGGGTATTCGCATACCTGCTCTACCCTATGGTGAAGTTCGTGCAGTACAAACTTCATGTACCAGGCAGGGCACTGAGCATCATAGTGACGCTTATCTTCGTTATCGCTGTTATTGCAGGCATCGTGTGGCTGATAATACCGCCGATGATAGAACAGTTCGAGAAACTGGGATTCCTGGCAACGAAGTACGTCAAGGAAGCGGCTCAGATAACCAGTATTCCTGACACCATACGTGAGTGGGTTACAAATAACAGCAGCGAGATAGAGCAGTTCTTCAAACGCAAGGACGTCTCCGAAGCCATTCAGAAAGCCATGCCGCAGGTGTTCAACGTTCTGGGACAGACGGCAAGCGTCATCATCAGTATCATTGCCTCTGCCATTGCACTGATGTACATGTTCTTCATCCTTCTGGACTATGAGTACCTCACCGACAACTGGATAAAGATATTCCCCAAGAAGAGCCGTCCCTTCTGGCACGAACTTATGAACGATGTCGAGAAGGCTCTCAACTCCTATGTTCGAGGACAGGGACTCGTGGCACTATGTATGGGCATACTCTTCTGCATCGGTTTCACCATCATTGACTTCCCAATGGCTATCGGTCTGGGCATACTTATCGGCATTCTCGACCTGGTGCCTTATCTACACACCTTCGCCCTCATTCCCACCGCATTCCTGGCACTGCTCAAGGCAGCCGATACGGGACAGAACTTCTGGGTGATAATGGCAATGGCTGTGGCTGTATTCATCATCGTGCAGATTATCATCGACATGATAATAACCCCGAAGATTATGGGTAAGGCAATGGGACTAAATCCCGCCATACTGCTGCTGTCACTCTCTGTATGGGGTGCCCTGCTGGGATTCATCGGACTGATTATAGCACTGCCGCTCACCACCCTCATCATTGCATATTATAAGAGGTATGTCACGCGCGAGGAAGAAGAGGCTGTAGAAGATGCTGCGATTTCATCGCAGCAGACAATACAAGATGAAAAAGAAGAAAAAACGGCGGAATAATTTGGTAATATAAAAAAAACGTCGTACCTTTGCACCCGCTTTAAATAACAAAGCATAGCGTAGATCCGTTAGCTCAGCTGGTAGAGCACAACACTTTTAATGTTGGGGTCTTGGGTTCGAGCCCCAAACGGATCACTAAAAAAGCCGAGGCTTCTGCCCCGGCTTTATTAGTATCTCTTAAACCCTTAAGCCTCCTTGTCCAGTACCTCGTACTCAGAGTTGTTCGACTTGTACTCAGGAACCATCTCCTTCATCTTGCGCACAGTCTCCATCTTGTCGTACTGTTTGGCAAGTTCTACCAAATCGTCGATGTCCTTGGATATCTGGTCGAAGTCATACTGGCGCACCTCGGCAATGCGTATTTTCTCGTGGAATGAGGGCTTGGTGCCTTCGAGTTCGTTGAGCACCTCTTCATAGAGCTTCTCACCAGCGCGCAAGCCTGTGAACTTTATCTCTACGTTCTTAGCACCAGAGAGCTGAATCATGCGCTTTGCCAGATCGGCAATCTTTACCGGCTGACCCATGTCGAAGACGAATATCTCACCGCCCTGTCCCTTGGTCCCTGCCTCGAGTACCAGTTTGCATGCCTCGGGAATAAGCATGAAGAATCGCACGATGCGCTCATCGGTAACGGTGACAGGACCGCCCTTGCGAATCTGTTCGCGGAAGAGAGGAATCACTGAACCACTGCTGCCGAGTACGTTTCCAAAGCGGGTGGTAACGAACTGGGTGTCAGAACGCTTGTCTAGTGCCTGAACATATATCTCGCAGATACGCTTTGAGCATCCCATGACATTGGTGGGGTTCACCGCCTTGTCTGTAGATACCATCACAAACTTCTTGGTGCCGTACTTAACCGCCATATCGGCAATAATCTTTGTGCCACGGATATTGTTGAGCACCGCCTCGGAGGGGTTATCCTCCATCATCGGCACATGTTTATAGGCGGCAGCATGGAACACATAGTCGGGACGGTACTTACTGAAGATTACTTCCATGCGTGTCTGCCGGTCAATCGAGGTAACGATAGTCTCTGACTTAACATCGGGAAATTCGCGTGCCATCATCAGCCGGATGTCGTGCTGCGGGGTCTCCGCCTGGTCTATAAGCACCATTATCTCGGGACGGAACTGCGCCACCTGACGGACAATTTCCGAACCGATGCTTCCTGCCGAACCAGTAATGAGAATTCGCTTACCTTGGAGTTCCTTTCCCACCGCCTCCATGTCAACATTTATCTCAGAGCGCGGAAGCAGGTCTTCTACCTGTACCTCGTGAATCTGCATTCCGCTGATGTCATCGTCGCTTATTTTGCCGTCCCCGATACTTACCTCCTTTGCCAACTGCGCCATAAGTATCTTAACGTTGGCGTCGATGAGGATATCCTGAACCTCCTGGTCGTTACTGAACTCTTTGTTGCGCAGCGGACTTACAAGCACCGCCTCAATTCCTTCGTCCTTGATTATCGATTTCAGGTCGTCGTCGGTGCTGTACACCTTCTCACCCATAAGGTGGTGGTTGTGCGTATGCGGGTCGTGCGAGATAAATCCACGCAGCAGGTATCGCTTAGGGTTCTCACTGCGTATGCTTTTGGCAAGACCCACGGCACCCTCCATGTCGCCGTAAATCATCACCCGCTTGGCGCGCTTGCCCGAGATAGACACCTCGTAGAGGGTCTTCGCCAGTATTCGCATGGCGCACATAAAGAGGGTAGCCACGACGAATACCACGATGGTCTGCTTACGGTTTATTGCCGACAGACTCTCTATTCCGAAGTGGCGCGCCGTCATCGATGCCGCCATTGCCAGAACCAGGGTAATGGCGTTGGCATAGAACACCCGCATGAGGTCTACGAACGAAGAGTAGCGCACGATGCCAGAATAGGTACTGAACACCCTGGCGCCAACAAGCCCCAAGGCGGCATACATCAGTGAGGTGAAGAGCACCTGAAAGCGCTCGTCAACCAGATGGCCCGTGCGGTTGAACGCCCAGAACGTAATGATGCCCGACATGAAGACTATCATGCAGTCCAGCAGTATCACACACCAGTAAGGTAAGGCGTTCTTAGTGAAATAACACGTAAATATCTTGTTCAGTACACCCATAATGTTTTACTTCCAGTGTGCAAAGATACGAAAAAATTGTATATATGAGAAGAATTTGAATAATTTTCTTTTATCAAGCGTAATTTTTTTATATCTTTGCACTCTGAAACGAAATCATAAACAAATATTTGCTATGAAAAAGAACATCAGTTTAGACATTAAGAAAGCAGCTTGTTTCCTTGAGGCAGGCGCAGTGAAGGCTTTTGAGCCTAAGGTAAAGGCGGCACAGAAGGCTCTGGAAGAAGGAACGTGTCCCGGTAACGATTTCCTCGGTTGGTTACACCTGCCGACGAGCATCACTCCTGAGTTTATTGCCGAGATAGAGCAGGCGGCAGCAGTGCTCCGTGAAAAGTGCGAGGCAGTGGTTGTTGCCGGTATCGGCGGTTCATACCTCGGTGCACGTGCCGTAATTGAGGCTCTGAGCAACTCATTCGCATGGCTTGTAGCCGATAAGAAGAATCCCACAATCCTCTTCGCAGGTAACAATATCGGTGAGGACTACCTGTCTGAACTGACCGAATACCTGAAGGGCAAGAAATTCGGTGTCATCAACATTTCTAAATCGGGAACAACGACTGAGACTGCCCTGACTTTCCGTCTGCTGAAGAAGCAGTGCGAGGAGCAGATGGGCAAGGAAGAGGCTCGCAAGGTGATTATCGCCGTTACCGATGCCGTGAAGGGAGCAGCACGCACCTGTGCCGACAAGGAAGGCTATAAGACCTTTGTTATTCCCGACAACGTAGGTGGCCGTTTCTCCGTACTCACTCCGGTAGGTCTGCTGCCCATCGCCGTTGCCGGCTTCGACATCAAGGCGCTCGTAGAGGGTGCACAGGTAATGGAGAAAGCCTGCGGCAAGGACGTTCCGTTCGAGGAGAACATCGCAGCCCAGTATGCTGCCGTTCGTAACGGACTGTATCAGGCAGGCAAGAAAATAGAGATTGTAGTTAACTACCAGCCAAAGCTGCACTACTTCTCAGAGTGGTGGAAGCAGCTCTATGGCGAGTCAGAGGGTAAGGACCAGAAGGGTATCTTCCCCGCAGCGGTAGACTTCACTACCGACCTCCACTCCATGGGTCAGTGGATTCAGGAAGGTGAGCGCACCATCTTCGAGACAGTCATCTCAATTGAAGAGCCTAACCGCACACTGCTCTTCCCCAGCGACGAGGAGAACCTCGACGGTCTGAACTTCCTCGCAGGCAAGCGCGTTGACGAGGTGAACAAGATGGCAGAACTGGGAACACGTCTGGCACACGTTGACGGCGGCGTACCCAACATGCGCATCTCTGTTCCGAAGCTCGATGCTTACTACATCGGTCAGCTCATCTACTTCTTCGAAATCGCCTGCGGTATCAGCGGTAACCTGCTCGAGGTGAACCCGTTCAACCAGCCGGGAGTTGAGGCTTACAAGAAGAACATGTTTGCACTGCTCGACAAGCCCGGTTACGAGGCTGACTCCAAGGCTATCAAGGAGCGTCTGGCGAAGGAGCAGTAAAAAGCTAGTAGAACAAAAAAGACTATAATTTGAGAGTTAAGAGTATGACAGGTAATCATAATTATCAATTCTCAATTCTCAATTATAAGAATAAGCATGGCTTTGAGCACTTTGAGCCCAAAGCTGTGCTTTTCGATATGGACGGTGTGTTGGTGAACTCGATGCCTCTTCATGCCATTGCCTGGCAGAAGTCGATGGCAACATTCGGACTTAAAATGACAGCCGAAGATGCTTACATGACAGAGGGAGCACGAGGAATTGACACTATACGCATTATGGTTAGGCGCCAACAGAACCGTGAGATAGACGAGCAGGAAGCTCAGCGGATGTACGACGAGAAAGCACGCATTTTCGCCACGATGAAGAAGCCGCGGCTGATGTACGGAGCCCGTTCGCTGCTGCGCGAACTGAAGAAGCGTGGCATGCAGGTTGCCATAGTAACAGGCAGTGGACAGCGCCCACTAATAAATCGGCTGCTTAAGGACTTCGGAGAGTTTATCGACGAGGAGCATCTTGTGACGGCATACGACGTGAAGAGGGGGAAGCCACATGCCGACCCTTATCTGCTTGGAATGAAGAAATGCGGAACTCATCCGTGGGAAACAGTAGTTGTGGAAAATGCCCCACTCGGTGTTAAGGCAGGAGTAGCGGCAAAGGCATTCACCATAGCAGTAAACACGGGTCCCCTACCCGACTCGGCGCTCTTGGAAAGCGGTGCTGACATATTGTTCTCCAGCCTCAACAGATTGTTGGTGGAAGTACGAAGGGTGAAGTAGAAATGTAAGAGAGAATGGAAGATCTGACGAATAAGCGAATAGCAGTGCTGCTCTCGGGCGGTGTCGACAGTGCCGTAGTGGTTCATGAGCTGGCTACTATGGGACTACATCCCGACTGTTTCTACATTAAGATAGGACCAGACGAGGACGAGGAATGGGACTGCTCTTCGGAGGAAGACCTTGAGATGGCTACGGCAGTGGCTCATCGCTACGGGTGCCATTTGGAAGTAGTAGACTGTCATAAGGACTACTGGGAGCGAGTGACGAAGTACACCATGGATAAGGTGCGTGCCGGACTCACTCCAAATCCCGACGTTATGTGCAACCGGCTTATAAAGTTCGGCGCCTTTGACGAGAAGGCAGGTCATGCCTACGACCTCATAGCCACTGGTCACTACGCACAGACTGAAATCGATGGCAATCTGAAGTGGCTTACCACGAGTCCCGACCCTGTGAAAGACCAGACCGACTTCCTTGCACAGATAGAGAACTGGCAACTGCGCAAAGCCCTTTTCCCCATAGGTCACTACCGCAAGGAGGAGGTTAGAGCCATCGCCGAACGCGAGCACTTGGTGAACGCCAAGCGCAAGGACTCGCAGGGTATCTGCTTTCTCGGCAAGATAAACTACAACGAATACATACGCCGTTATTTGGGTGAGAAGCCAGGTGATGTGGTTGATATTGAAACGGGAAAAATTCTCGGTCAGCACCGCGGACTGTGGTTTCACACCATCGGTCAGCGCAAGGGACTGGGACTGGGTGGCGGTCCGTGGAACGTGGTAAAGAAAGACATGGAGACGAACGTGCTGTATGTTGTGAAGGGCTATGAGCCGGTTAAAGCATGGAGCAAGGAGTTTAGGATTCACGACTTCCACTACCTGACGGTCAACGAGGTACCCTCGAGAGTGTCGTTCAAGATTCGCCACACTCCCGACCGGCACTATGCAAACCTCACAAAAACCGGTGATGGTGAGTACTTTGTGGAGTCCGACTACCTGATACAGGGCGTTGCACCGGGTCAGTTCTGCGTCATCTACGATGAAGAGCACCACCGCTGCTACGGTTCAGGCGAGATTGGATATTACGAAGATTGAAGGGTGGAGGGCTGCGCAAACGTTTGCACTGGCTAAAATGTTAAAAACAGGGACTCCTCAACACACCTTATAATAATAATCGTTATATTTGCACAGAATAGAATTAATTTATTACTACTAACGATATGAAAGGAAAGATTTTTACACTGCTGACAGCGATGATTATGCTCGTATGTCAGAACGTCAAGGCGGTCGATGGATGGCCAGCCAATTATGGTGGTGTGATGCTTCAGGCATTCTACTGGGACTCCTATTCCGACACCAAGTGGACAAACCTTACCAAGAATGCTCAGGATTTGGCGGGCAGTTTCGACCTCATCTGGATTCCTCAGAGCGGTAACACCGGAGGCAAGTCGATGGGTTACGACGACAAATACTGGTTCCCCGGCGGCATACACTACACCAGTGCCTTTGGTAACGAGACACAGTTGCGTACACTCATCAGTACACTTAAGGGTCTGGGTGTTAAGACCATCGGCGATGTAGTTATCAACCACCGCAACACCGAGAGCGGCTGGTTCGGTTTCCCGTCCGAGACCTACAATGGAGTTACTTACTCGATGTCCTCTACCGATGTCTGCTCAGACGACGATGGCGGTGCTGCAGCGACTCAGGCAGCCAAGGAAGGCAAGCAATTAGGTAACAAGGATACCGGAGAAGGATGGGATGGTTTCCGCGACTTGGATCACACCAGCGCCAACGTTCAGAAGTGCGTTAAGGCATACCTGAAGATGCTGCTTAACGACTTAGGTTATGCCGGTTTCCGTTACGATATGGTAAAGGGCTACTCCGGAGGTTACACCTCAATGTACAACCACGAAGTGAACCCGGAATTCTCCGTAGGCGAATACTGGGACGGTACAGGTAATATACGCGGATGGATTGATGCCACGAAGTGGGATGACATGCCCCAGTCGGCAGCTTTCGACTTCCAGTTCAAGTATGTGGTAGGCAATGCCTGCAACAATGGCAACTATGGTGGGCTTATGGGCAATAACGGTGACAATTGGGGCGTTGTCAACTGGCCTTTGATTTCTAACATGTATGCAGAAGGCGGCTATCGTCGTTGGGCAGTAACCTTCGTCGAGAACCACGACACCGAAGTACGTCCCGACGGTTCTTCCAACGTGCCATTGCTCAAGGACACCTTAGCAGCCAACGCATTTATGCTCGCTATGCCCGGAACCCCCTGTGTGTTCTACAAGCACTGGCTGGCATACAAGAGCCAGATAGCCCACATGATACAGATACGCAAGAAGGCAGGCGTTCACAACATGAGCACCTACAGTGTACTAAAGAACGAACAGTCTGTTTGTGCAGTAGAGATACAGGGAACGAAGTCAAAGCTCGTAGCAGTAATAGGTACCGGCGACTACACTCCCGACCTCAACCAATACGCCCTCGTAGCATCCGGCTACCACTATAAGTACTATCTGGAGAAGAAGTTCGACGAAGTGATGATCAGTCTTGCCTCCGGCACCTACACCGGTCCGCAGAAAGCGACCCTGTCACTTCTTTCCTCCGATGCTTCTGCCAAGATTGTGTACACGACCAACGGTAATGCCCCGACCGCGACAAGCAATCCAACCACAGGCACCACTGTTACCATCCCTGTAGGTACTACGACACTTAAGGCAGGTTTGCTGAAGAACGGTAGTGTCAGCGGCATCATAGAGCGCACATATACTATCAAGGAGCAGGAGATACCGTCGTTCTGTACCCGTGCAGCCGGTGAGACCTGTGCCTTTTTCGAGGCCCCCTCATCATGGGGTAACGTGAACTGCTGGCGTTGGGACAAGAACTACAACTACACCGGCGGCAATTGGCCTGGCGTGGCATGTACCAACGTCGGTACCACAGGTGGCAAGAAAGTATGGAAGTGGACATACAAAGAGAGTCAGCGAATCTCTCAAACAGCCAACAATGCCGGTATCATCTTCAACGACGGTGAGTCTCAGACCGCGAACCTTGACTTCTACGATGGCGGTTACTACAACAGCGACGGAGTGCTTGTAGGTGTTGTTGCTGATCCTGCAGGCATTGAGTCGGTTCAGGTTTCAGGGTTAAAGGTTAATGATTATGTCTACACCCTCGACGGTCGCAGGGTAGCCGACGGCAAGACCCTCACCAAGGGTATCTATATCAAGGGAGGTAAGAAGTACATTGTGAAGTAATATTCCTTTGAAGTTATAATGAATTGAGGGAGCGTTCAGGCGCTCCCTCGATTGTTTTTGTATTACTCGCCAACGGGCGTTCCTATCACGACGTTGGTATTCCCCGTAACCTCGGCGTTGTTGCCGCCGCCATAGACATTACCTGAGATGTTGGCGCTGGTGACAGATACATTCGTATTACCATCGACCATAGCGGCATTACCGCCACCGAATACGTTTGTGATTGTACCCAACTGCTGCGCGTTATTATCGGGATTGCCATCGGCGTTGGCATCTATGCGAGCCGCCCATCTGCCCGGCACTTGGCGCACATTTACCGCGGGGTTGCCTGTAACGACAGCCTCGGCACCGTAGCCTCCACCGAAGACAGAGCCGATGCGAGTGCATGAAATGACGTTGACCGTAGGATTATTGCCTGAGTAAGCCGCAGCATTGCCACAGCCGTAGAGTTCACCTATGACGACCGGATTACATCCAGTCTCTTCAACGTTGACTGTGATTGTTCCGTTGATATTACCACCCATGTTATTACCACCGAAGACCCGGTTGAACGTTCCGCAGGTTATGTTGAGTTCCACGTCGCCATCGATATCAGCAGCCCGTGCTCCCCCATATACCTCAGAGAGTCCCGATATACATCGCATATCAAGGTTAATGGTGCCATCCATTGGCGCCTCGTTTCCCCCTCCGTAAGCTTCACCGATAAGG
>JAFTFC010000215.1 GCA_017449725.1 Prevotella sp.
TATCGGCATCACATCCCACTCCGCTTTCCTGTGCTCCCTTCTGGGCAATAAAGTTGTTTGGGGTTTTCTTGTCCTTTGCGTTATCCCTCAAATTCTCAATATAATCGTAGGGGTAAATCGGAATACCGTTGTTCGTCCGCAGGCTACATTGATTATTAGATGTCATATTTCTTTACATTTGATTTGATAGCAAAAGTATTAATAACACCTTATATTTGTGGAATTTACGCATGGAAATGTAAGATTTCCAAAATAAAAATACTTTACAAAATCTACTTTAATATAATTTTGCTAAAAATAATTTACACTTTTGGCAAATAAAAAAGCCTGCGCTTAAATTAAATCAGAAAGAAAAATGGAGAAAGACATTCTCATTCAGAATCTTAGGACTCGGGTTGGAGAAGACAACTGCAAGTCCATCAGTGACAAAACTTTCGAGGGTATCGCCAACGTGTACCTTCCTCTGTTTACAGACGACACGAAGATTACCGAAGAAACGTGGAAGTTCCCCGTTGCTGCTCTCACAGAGTATGCCGGACAGAAACGCCACGACGATGCGGTTTTCACGGAGAAGTTCAAGGCAGACTACGCAAAAGAATATGCAACCCAGCATGAGAAAGATGTTGAAGAGCGTATTCGTGTAGCAACCGAGAAAGCACTGGAAGACTACAAGAAGGATCACCCGGAAACAGGTGGTGATGGAAACAAAGGCGGTGGCGGCGGCGAGGACACCCAAGCCAAGATCGACGAGGCTGTTGCGAAAGCAATGGAGAAGTTGACCGGCAAGGATAGTGAACTTGCAAAATCGCTTGCGACCATTTCCAGTTTTGTTACTAACCAGACCGAACGGGAGAAAACCGAAACCAAGAACCGCGTCAGGGCAGAACTCAAACAACATCTTGTCAACCTCAAAGCCAATAACGAGGCATGCATTGACGATGCGCTGGATGACATTGACTACGGCGACAACCCCACCTTTGAGGGCTTGAAGCAGTCCGTTATCAGCGCATACGAGAAACGCTACCATCGTTACTATGCCGACGGAGGCAAACCTTTCGGTGGAGACAGCACCGGAGGAAACAGCGGTGGCAGTTCTTTCGTGAAAGACAGAATTGACAGGTTGAAGAAAGAGGCTGCTGCAAACGCAGAATATGCCGCTGAAGTAGAAAAGACCTTCTCATGATTGTAAAGTCATTGAAGGTTAGTTTTAACAAAACAAGAAATAGACATGAGAACAGGAACTATTAACAACTACATTAAGTTCAGCAAGAACTTTGGTGGTGTCCGCAAGTGCTACGAGGGCAAGCCTACTATTGCCGTCGGTGGTTTTTCGTGCGACCCTGAATTGATGCCTGCCTATCCTAACGTCATGGCAGCCGGAACTCTGGTCTATGCCGACGAACAGGCTCGTACCATCGTTCCTCTCTACACTTTCAAGGTAAAGTCGGTTGACTCGACCAACTCCAAGATTACCATTGAGAAGTACGAGACTGGAACTATTGCCAAGGTAGGCATGAAACTGATCGCCGTTGGCGACGACCTCACTCAGTCCACTACTAACGTTTACACCGTGTCTGCCATTGACAGTAGTGCCGACGATGTTGACGTACTCACCGTTGATGCCGTGACAGGTGTGACGGAGGGCACTGTGCTGGCAGAGTGCGTGACTACCACCACGGGCGAAGGTAATGATGCCGTGACCACCAATCTGGTTAAGGTCATTCCGAACGGTCTTACCTACTGTGACAACGTACTCGACCCCGATGCTTATGCAATCGACATCGACTACATCTGGAACTGCATGGAGAAGCCCGTTCTGGAGCGTCGTATGCCTCCTCTGACTGCAAGCCTCAAGAAGGCTCTGCGTGACAACGAGTGCTATTTCCGTTTCTCGAACCGCAAGTAAACAAAGAAAGGAGATTAGATTATGAGAGACAAAAATCTTTATGGTATCAGTGGTCTGCATCAGTATGTGGATGCTGAGAACTTTGGTCTCATCCTCGATAATGTGAATGCAAAGTACAATCGTGCATTGTGGAGACAGTTTGCATCATGGGGAGAGCCTATCAATGAACGCGAGTGGAAACAGGGAATCAAGAAGACACCGATCCTGGTACGTGCAAGCGTGCTCGGTACCCATTCAGGAAAGCCGCAGCGCAGCACTCAGGGATGGAACATTTACGGTGGAACTCTGCCACAGGTTGGTCATGGCTTTAACGTGACGAAGGACGATATGATCGAGCTTCGCCGCATTTCAAAGCTCAATGACATTACCTTTGGTGAGTCTCTTGTCGATTGTTTCATCACGAACTCCGACGCAATGCTTGGCGGTGTACACAACGAGCTTACCTATATGGTAATGCAGGCAATGTCAACAGGAGAGATCCATGATGTTGCCGTTGACGGTTTTCGCTACGACTTCAAGTTCGAGATTCCAGAGGAGAACTTTGTTTATCCTGATGAAGGTAAGAACTGGTTCAACGCTAACGGCACAGCAAACGTGAATGCTGATGTGATTGAGGATTTCATCACATTCCAGAACTACTACACAGATACGCTTTCTCTTGGTGTTGACCACTGGAAGATCTCGAAGACCCTGCTTGACAAGATTGTGCTCCATCCGAGTGTCGTGAACGCTTACAAGGCAAGCAAGAACTACTTCCATCCAGAGGATGTGAAGGTTGTCCGCACCGACGTTCTGAACTGGATGCACAACGACATGAAGGTATGGCCGTTCCAGGAGATTGACTTCAAGTCACGTCACGAGGAAGACGGCAAGCCTGTTGCTGATGCTCCGGCATTCGACATTCACAACATGGCTGCAGTCAGCCGTGCATACCGTCCGTTTGAGATGAAGTGCATGAACAGCATTCTCGTTGACCGCGTGAAGATGGGCGGTCTCGATCCCTCAACCAGATACTCATTCGTTGAAGATCGTATCGCTGTCCGCAACAGCTGGCAGGAGGATCCGATCTTGAATGTTGTTGACTGCGAGCTCTATGCTGGTCCGGTCTTCAATAACGTTCACGATTACGGTATTGCTACCGTATGGGAGGAAGAGTAAGTAAACACTCTAAGTGACTTAACGAATGGCCGAAAACGAACAGATTCAGGCAATAACTGCTGAGGAGTATGTTAAAAGCATATCTCCGAACGCCAATATCAGTGAGAGTACCATCAAAGGTATTCTCATTGATGCGGCGATTGAAGAGGGCACTCCGGCTACTGAACTTACTGAAAAGCAGAAAGACCTTTCCCTTGCCTATTTGCTTATCCGCATAGCATTCAACCCTATCATGTCTCAGAAAGTGACTGACAAGGATGGTGACTGGGAGCATTCTGAAGGAAGTGAGCAGTGGTCACGATCTCAATTACAGCAATTCCTGATTCTCGCCCGTGACTTACTTGCAAAATGGGGAATCACAGATGCCAGGATAGAATCTTTAGCCCCCAAATGGGGTATGAAGGGAACTGGTTTCCATAAAATCCGAAGATACAAATGACAAATATCCGCAACCCTCGTTTCCCTCACCGTTGTCGTATAATCCGCTATGCAGATACGGAGCCAATGGAGGATCAGCCAGATCTTTCGGAATACGACCCGATGGTGGATGATATAGGAGAGACAGATAATGCAGACCAGGAAGAAGGTAGTGTCGGTGGAACTGATCTGCCGGACGGCGCAACTGTTATCTATGATGGGATTTGCAGGAGTGACAACCGTGACACGATATCGGACAATGGAGA
>JAFTFC010000216.1 GCA_017449725.1 Prevotella sp.
GCGCTTCGTCGAGTCCGTCGAGGGTAGCGTCGCTCGCCCCTTCGGACAGTGCGCACGATATTCCCGACCAGTGGAAAATGGTTGCTCCGCGAAGTATCTCGCGCCAGTCGAGCATGTGGGTGTGGTGGGTCATCAGGGACGAGTGTTCACGGTCGTAGGCAACACTCGAGCCGCGCAGCGATGCCGCCTGCTCGTAGAAGTACTTGCCCAGTCGCGAACCGCCCCAGATGATGTGCCGCGTTCCCACGTTGAAGCGGCGCAGCTCGTTGCGGCATGCCACTCCAAGCATGTTGTTCGGCAGACGTGTTACATACTCCACGTCGTCGCCCATCTGCGCCAGTGATATAGCGACATTGGCTTCACTTCCACCGAAGAAACCGTCGATTTTGTTACCTTGAATAATACGCTGGTAGTCGGGGCGGGTCATGCGGAGCATTATCTCACCCATCGTCACAAATTTAGTTCCGTTTCCCATAGATTCCGTTTGTTATTAGATGATTTGTAGCTTGTTTTCGTGGCAAAGGTACAATTAAGCGAGGACAAATCCAAAGAAAATTCGAATTTTCTTTTTCTCAGAGCCTTAGACTACTGCTGTAGCAGCCATTGGGCAAAGAATTGATCGTAGAGTGTGTAGGTGTCTGCGTCGTGAGTAATAAAGTCCTTATCCAAAAGACCTTTGACGGCTCCCTGAACCGTACTGGCAGTGAGATGATAGTGTTGTAGGAACGGACGAGATGTCAGATTTGTGGCTTTGCCTTCCTTACAAATGGCCATCAGAACTTCCTTCTGCTTTGGTGGCAACTGGAAGAGCAGTGCTTTATAGGCAAAACTCTGCTGAGTAATAATCTGCTGAATGGCGGGTTCTATCATCTCCTCCGTACACGATGCTTCTGGTCCTGTTAATGAAAACAATGCATTCAGCACAGACTGTATATACCAGGTTACTCCCTCATAGCGCTGGTAGATAGCAAGAACGGTTTTGCGCGTTATCTCTTTCTTATACTCCCTAAATAAGCTCTGAGCAAAAGCTACATATTTTTCGCAGTCTATAGGCTCTATAGACATGAGGCTTGTGCTTTGATAGAAGGGGCGGGACGGAGAGACGAAAATCTCAGCCATCATATGACGTCGCGAACCTGAATAGATAAACCAGGCATTGCGGCACTTCTGAATTCTGGTACGTAGTACGGCTTCCGTCTTTTTGTCTGGATAGTCGGCGATGACTTGGAACTCGTCAATGGCTACAATACATGGTTTGTCGGCTTGTTCCAGATAGGCAAATATCTCGTCGAGAGTAAACTCCGGTACCTTAATATCGCCCACACCCAATCCCCATTCCGGATTGCCGTTGATGTCGAACGAGATGTTGCTACGCAGCGAACCTATCGTGTTAAGAAACTTTTCCCATGCCTTGCGACCTCTTGATTTCAGTACACCAAGAACGGTCTTTCCCAATTCATAGACAAACTCCTGAAGATTCTTCGTTGCATAGATGTCTACTATGAATGTGTAATATTGCTCTTTTATTCTTTCCTGCTCAAAACAGTGATGTATCAGTCCTGTCTTCCCAAGTCGGCGGGGTGATATTAGGGCAACGTTGTTGCCATTGGTAACCAGTCTTGTCAGCAACTCAGTTTCTTCCACACGGTCACAGAAATAGTGCGGAGAGATTTATCCGTTGGTAATTATAGGATTCTGTATATTCATAACGTTTTCATTCTAAAAGACTTAAATATTTATGCAAAGATAATTATAATCTTATTATAAAGCACAAAAGCCCTAGTTCTTTTTAACTTTATTTATAACATTTGTTGGCTGATATAGTTGTTCTTCAAATGGGAAAAGACAAAGATCGAAGCATTAACAAAGGGAGGCGCTACGCCTCCCTTTCCAGTTTGATTCCCTCATACAGCTTCTGCCTGCCCGCGGAACTCTCGGGGATGAGGTGTATGCGGTAGTTGCGGATATGCTTCCTTGGGTCGTACTGCTTGGGGTCGTCCACCTTGTCGCTCTCTATCTCGAGCTTCAGCAGTCCCACGCCCTTCAGCCGCACTCGGTCGCCGCGTTTCAAGTAGCGCGTGATGGTTTCCGAAAGCTCCGTGAGTACCATTGCCACGCATCCGCGCGTTGCAGAGCAGTTGTCGCGCACTTCTTTCTCTAACTCGTCTGTTTCTACTGTGTGCGGATGTACGGCTTTTGCCAGGTAGCGTCCGCAGTTGTCCCTTGAGGGATTTACTTCTTTTACGATTCTGTACTTCATAATTCTTTACTTTTTAATTGTTAAACAAAAAATTTTGGGTTCTAAGGGTGTGAGGGTGTTAAAGCCCTGTGTTCATCGGTGTTTGAGCCTCACACCCTGGGGTGTGAGGGTGTGGTAAGGGTGTGTTTATCTGATAGTCACATTATACGATCTATACGTTTTCTTGTACCCGCACCGCTTGAGGTATGCCCCGATGAGCGTTGCGTTCGACTGGTTCACGATGTTTACGTGTCGTTCCTTGCGGATTATCGATAGTATCTCCGTCGGGCTGAGGCTCAGCAGCTTGTCGCCCGCCTCGGGCTTGCGGAACATATCGTCGAAGAGCGACACGACGGTGGGCGTCTCGTAGTAATCCCGATTGCGCTCCTGAATGCGCTGCTCGTGGGCTCCGTCGAAGTAGCAGGGCTCACCGCGGCGCACCTCCTCCACTATCTGCGCGTAGAGCTGCGGGTAGTCGATACGGCGGTCGCCCTGCGTGTCGGTGTCTATGCGTCCGCTGACCTCCACTACCAGGTATCGGCGGCTGCCGCTCTCGTCCTTCAGCGGATGGAGCGAGTTGGTGGTGGCACAGAAGGCGGCATAGCGCTGCAGCTGCTGGTAGGTAGTCTCGTACATCTTGCGCTCCTTTACGTCAGTGCGCTGAATGAGATGCTTAAGGTATGCCGTCTGCGAAGGTGAAATCTGGTCGTACTCGTCGATGTTTATCAGCAGGAACCGACTGAGTGCCCTAAGCGCCTCCTTCTTGTTGGTGAAATCGATGCGGTCGATGTAGAATTGTGCCATTTCATCGGGCAATAGCAATCGCATGAAGGTGGACTTCCTCGTACCCTGAGCACCCACGAGCATCAGCACCATCTGGGCACCATAAGTGCGGTTGCGCCCCATCCACTGACTCACCATCGAGCGCATCCACACCTTGAAGTCGCTGCGCCATTCGGGGGTGTCAGTAGGCACGCGGTCTGCCATCTCGCCCAGCCTGTCGCGACCGTCCCACTGTGGCAGCTTCCCGAGCCACTCCCTGACTGGGTCGTAATCCGTCACCGTGGCGGAGTTGAGCATGCGGTCGAGGTCGCGCGACCACACCTTTATGCCCTCGTCTATGGCGGCGCTGTTCATGTCGTTGCGCACCTCCTCGGTGAAGGGTCGCCAGCTGAGGTTGTAGCGCCCTTTCTCCTGGTACTCTATGTCGCCCGTCACGGTGTTTTTCCTGAAAGAGTAGCGGCGCTTTATAAATGCCTGCATCAGCTGCTGGTATATCAGCGACGGCTCCAGCGGATTTTTCCGTCCAGCCGGGTGCTTGCAGTAGGCATTCTCAAGCGACGACCTTACAAGCGACTCCTTTTCGCGGAACCTTGGCAGCGCCAGTATGCACTTAGCTGCCACCTCATGGTCTATCCCTGCCTTGCGGCATTCGACGGAGAGTTGCAGCAGCTGTTCGTCGGGCTCCTGCCAGCGGTCGAAAGCCAGCTGGCGGCACAGCATGTTGAACTTCGTTATGTCCATCTCCCTGCGTGTATACCCCGGCAGCACGTCCTTGTTCAGTTCGGGCTCTTCGCTGCGGTGCAGAATCGGAGCGGTGGCGTCGCTCAGCGGCTCCGTGGGCTGAGGCATCATCACGGCAACGGCTGTCTCGTTGAGCATTGCCTTAACGTCTGCCGATACCCGGAAATGGTCGCTCCCTGCCTCATCGGCACGCATGCCGGTAGTGGCGAACAGGAAGTCGGCAGCACGGCGAAGGGCATACTGGCTGAACAGTTCTGACTCGCGCGCTTCGGTTGGCAGGCTGCCGTCGGTAAGCGCAAAGCGCATCACTATCTTCAGGCTCCTTCCGCTCGACCCCGCGAACGACATTACCGTCTGCGGAAAAAGGTTCACACGGCGGCGCAAAGCCTCCAACTCCTCCTGATACTCCACCCTTACGGACAGCAGCACCAGTCCAGTCTCACAACCGATGAACACCATCGGCAGCTCCTCGGCGGCAATATAGCCCGACTCCATGCCCTCGCGTGTCATAATTAGCTCCCTGCCGCGCACGGCATCAACACGTTTTCGGTACTTCTCGCCGGAAATCCATGCGAATACCTCCGCAAGAGCAACCGTTTTCTCTTTCCACATGCGGTTGTGCAGGTACCTTACCCTTACACTCAAACCGCCCTTTTCAAATCCTTTTTTCATCATAATCCTATCATTTTTATTTGTTAAACAATCTGTCTTTCTGTCTCACACTGTCCGTGCCGTAACCCTCTCGCCACCATGGAATAACCTTCGTGCCACCGAGGAATAACCTCGGTCCGACAAAGGTTATGGATTGGCGGGGAATTCTCTAGAGAATTTCTCTCCGTGGCAGTACCATGGTCCGACCAATCCTATGGCTTCGTCGGGAATTCTCTAGAGAATTTCCCGCCAAACCTATGGCATGCTTCCACCGGCGTTATTCCGTACTCCCGCCGACCCATAACCATACTCCCGCCGAGCCTATACATTTACCACACCCTTACCACACCCTTACACCCTAGGGTGTGAGGCTTAAACCCCGATAAACACAGGGCTTTAACACCCTTACACCCTTTGTGCTCATTTTTTTCGGTTGCAAAGATATACCCAAAACAAACTTTTGTCAAGGGCTAAACACCGTTTCAGGGAACCTAAATTCGCGCAGCCCCGATAAACACAGGCGTTCTGAGAGATTTGTATGCGCGCGTGCGCGCGAGAACACTATTGTCTTGAATTGAATTCCTCTTTTCGTCCAAATATTTTCGCTGTTATTTGAAGTTTTGGCTCGTTTTTGGCTTAAATTTAAAAAGTATTTGTATCTTTGCAGGTATTATGGAAACGGAAGGAAAATCAGTAGAGGAACTTATAGCTGCCGTTCTGGATGATATCAGTCAGAAGGGCTTTTCTTCCGTGATGCCTTTCAGTATTGGGAGTGTGGAAGTCAGAATGATCAAATTCGCTGATGCCAACGGGATAGATCTTGCCAGCGACGAACTCTATATGAGTGCCAAACAGTTGCAGCACAGTATGCGGGCTTCAAAGAATGCGAAAGGATTGGTTGTAGATGCCGCTGACCTGATTGCCTTTCCGCAGAGCCGTTTCTCGATGGAGCTGTACTATGATGGCGAGTGCTTCATCTATACCGATGGGCAGTCGAAGTTCATTGTTCATCCGAATTATAAAATGAAGGTGAACCGCGAGATAGTAAAGTTGGTGAACTTCATTACAGCTACACGTCGTACTGACAAAAAGGAGTTCAACGGCAAACGCTACGTAAAAATCGAAAACGACCCCGCCATAGAGTGACAGGGTCGCCTATATGAGTGAAGGAAACCAAGCGGCAAGGTCGAATTGCTCATCATCACGCAGATGCCACCGTTCCGCACATCGTGGCTCTACCTGGTTTCTCCTTTCACGTTACAAAGATAGGCATTTTTCTGTTATCTTCCGAACTTTTTCGCTGTTATTTGAAGTTTTGGCCCGTTTTTGGCTTAAATTCAAAATTTCTTTATACTTTTGCAATCAAGTACGGCCAATCGTCGTAGACGACGCTCGCTATGGCGAGATCCCTGAGTGCGGGGCGGCTGTGCGGTTTTAGTGGAAAATATAACAAGCGTTTGCTGTTATTCGGAATTGTCCTAA
>JAFTFC010000217.1 GCA_017449725.1 Prevotella sp.
CGTCTATAACTCCTGGCAGAACGAAACATCCCGTAGCATCGACTACGTGGTCGACATTACGGGGTGTCTCATCTTCGTAGATGCCTTCTATGTGCTCTCCGTCGATAAGCAGATGTGCCCTCATGGAGCGTTGCTCATTGACTATAGTTCCATTACTTATCAGGGTTCTCATTGGGCAACATCGTTCCGTTCATCATTTTCTCGTTCTGCTGCGCCTTGTCATAAAAGTCGCGCACGTAGGCATTGGACTTGAAGTAGTCGGTAGCCTTGCTCATAAGTGCTTCTATCCAAGGTTGTAATTCAGGATAAGGACTGCCGGCGGTCATAAGGAAGAATACACCAGGACCCAGTACATTGTCAAAGTTTTCCTCGATAAAAGAAGTCACGAGTTTATCCTCCTCTCCCAAAAGCCTGTCGGCAATGCGTGACAACCGAGTGTTAACTACCTCCTCGTCCTCACCATTCATTATCGCCTGACTGTGCTGATGACTCAAATCACTTATCTGACCTTCTATCTTGGAATATTTGTCCATGAACTCTGCAAGTTTGTCATTTAGAGGAGTGCCGCTGACCTTGCGCTGCATATTGTCGAGCTTCATAGTTACGTTACCTTCTTCGAGCACTACTGGTAGCAGACTCATGTCGTCCATGAAAAGAGTTGTCATACTGATTGTGTCTACCACGCCTCCGAAGTGGAACTGTCCATGAATCACCTCACACGAGTCAACGTTCTTAAGGTCGTTGTTATCGTAGATCTTAAGATACAGTTTTTGACCGTCAAGTGCAGCAAGGTCACTTGACCCCTGAATATTATAGGTTTGAGCACACGACGTAAAAAGTGCCAGTACGAGTAAAGAGTTGAGAATACTTGAAATGCGATGCATACTATAGATTTGCAGTATGGCGGCGATAAGCATCGTCACCACCCAGTTATTATGAATTACGTATTGATTATAGTTTCGGACACCGTCCATGCCAAATTGCTGAAACAGAGGCAGCGTGAAGTGGTAGGCATTTTCTACCATTAGCAGAGCGGTAACAAGGATTAGGGCATCGCTAATAAGCATCATATGGCGCAGTCGACGTACGGTGAAGTCGCTTCCCTCGTAGACCTGAGCTATTTGCATGGTTGCGAAACCTATTGCACCTACGAGGAATAGCCATGGGGCAATAAGTGGAAGTCCGAAAAAGTTAAGTGCCACACCTACCACCATCAGCAGACATCCACACTGGAATATTATGGTCTGTATCCTATTGAGCTGTCTCATCTGTCTCTTTCTCTTCAATATCATCGCTCAGCACGAAAATGTCTTCGTCATCTGTCTTCATAAAATAACGCTCACGGGCAATTTTACGTATAGCCTCGGGGTTGCGGCTCAACTGTCGCAACTGTTCCTTATCGCGAGCATACTGGTCGTTGTATTCCTTTATCTGTTCCTCGAGGTCACTTTTTTCCATCGAGTATTGTATGCGCTTTACGAAACTGTTCTCATCGATGAAGCCAACGATGAGTATTCCTATAATGATAACCAGCCAATATTTATTATGACCGATGAATTTCCAAATTATTGATCCGATATTCTTCATTTATTCGCTATTTCGATGCAAAGATAAAAAATATTCGTTCATAATTCTTCAAACATCGTGCATAATTAAAGAAAATTTGCTATATTTGCATCCGCTAAACAGTTTTTTTATGAAAGAATACATAGTATCTGCCAGAAAATACCGTCCAATGACCTTCGACACCGTCGTAGGGCAGACGGCTCTGACTACAACTCTTAAGAATGCAGTTAAGAGCGGGAAGTTGGCTCATGCCTATCTCTTCTGCGGACCACGAGGAGTGGGTAAAACCACATGTGCCAGAATCTTCGCCAAAGCGATAAACTGCGAGAACCCTACCGAGGAAGGCGAAGCATGCAATGAATGCGAGAGCTGCAAGGCTTTCAACGAACAGCGCTCGTATAACATCTTCGAGCTCGATGCTGCGTCCAACAATGGCGTGGATCACATAAAGACGCTGATGGAACAAACGCGCATACCGCCTCAAGTAGGTAAATATAAGGTGTTCATTATCGACGAGGTTCATATGCTCTCGACACAGGCATTCAACGCCTTCCTAAAAACGTTGGAAGAGCCGCCAGCACATGTCATCTTCATCTTGGCTACTACAGAGAAGCACAAGATTCTGCCAACCATCATCTCAAGGTGTCAGATTTATGATTTCGAGCGCATGACGGTGGGAAACATTGTTGGTCATTTAAAGGAAGTGGCTTCTAAGGAAGGTATCACTTACGACAGTGAAGAAACACTGGGAGTTATTGCGGAGAAGGCAGACGGAGGAATGCGTGATGCGCTGAGTATCTTCGATCAGGTGGCTTCCTTCTGCCAAGGTAACATCACCTACGAAAAGGTGATAGAAGACCTCAATGTTCTTGACAGCGAAAACTACTTTAAGATAGTAGACTTGTCGCTTGAAAACAAGGTAGCAGACGTTATGTTGCTGTTGAACAACATCATTGACAAGGGATTCGATGGAGGACACCTCATCGGGGGACTCGCCAAGCACGTTCGCAACGTGATGATGGCAAAGGAAGCCTCTACCCTCCCCCTGCTCGAAACCAGCGACCAACAGCGCAAGCGCTATCAGGAACAGGCTGCTAAATGCCCTGTTCGATTCCTCTATGATGCGCTGAAACTAATGAATCAGTGCGATATAAACTACAGGCAGAGTTCCAACAAACGACTACTCGTAGAATTAACTCTGATACAGGTGGCGCAGATAACACAGGAGGATGACACACCTGCCGCGGGGCGCAGCCCTAAGCGACTGAAATCCCTGTTTCAAAGACTATTGACAGAGCCGGTTCGACAGCCTATGGCAACTAAGCAGGTGGTTGCCGCCGAACCCACTTTGTCTACCCACCAGCCTACCACTTCTACACAAGTGGCTCCGACAACAACAGTTTCTACTGCTAAGCGCAAAGTTAACCCTCTTGGTTTTACCTTCTCGGCAATAAAAGCAAAGAATTCCCCCAAGGAAGATGCTGACGACAGCACTCTCACAAACAATATGTCCTCAGGAATTTCTGCATCCCAGCAACCTTTTACCGAAGAGCAGGTGATGATTGAATGGACTAAGATGTGTGCACGAATGCCCCAAGAATTGATAGGACTGGCTTCGCGCATGAAGAACATGAAACCGCATATCACCGAATACCCCATAGTCGAGATAGTGGTAGATAACCAAGTGCTGCTCAACCAAATGGTAAGCATACAGCGCCGCATTCGTGCAACGTTGGCTAAGGCTCTGAACTCTGACGAGATACAGTTAACGGTACGTGTTGCACGTGGAGACGAGGTTAAGAAGGTACTCAGCAAACGAGAGATGTTTGATGAGATGAGAAAAAGAAATCCCGCAGTAGAAAAACTGCGGGAAGCCCTAAATCTTGTCCTAAATTAGTGTCATGCCCATTTCCTTACACTCGCGGCGCATATCATCGGGCCAGATGCTGGCTTGAATCTCGCCAAGGTGTCCTTTGTGAAGAAGCACCATACAGAGACGGCTCTGCCCTATACCGCCGCCTATACTCAGAGGCAGTTTGTCACTGAGGAGTTGTTGATGGAAATATAGACTTGCACGCTTCTCTTCACCAGCCAGTTTCAGCTGACGCAGAAGTGCATCCTTATCTACACGGATACCCATTGACGAAAGTTCTACTGAACGTCCCAGTACGGGATACCATATCAGGATATCACCATTGAGTCCCTTCTTACCCTCACCACAGTCAGTAGTCCAGTCGTCATAGTCAGGAGCTCTTCCATCGTGAGGTTCGCCGTTTGCAAGTTTACCGCCTATACCTATAATAAATACGGCACCGTACTCTTTTGCTATCAAATCCTCTCGCTCCTTTACCGACTTGTCAGGATACATCGCAAGGAGATCTTCACTGTGAATGAAGTGTATTTCCTGAGGCAAGAATGGCTTAAGCTTACAGTAGCGCTCGCATACGAGGAACTCTGTGCGTAGGATTGCACTGTATATACGACGAACAAAGTCTTTCAGGGTGTCAAGATTACGCTGTTCTTTGGTTATTACAGCCTCCCAGTCCCATTGGTCCACATAGAGTGAATGCAGGTTGTCGAGTTCTTCGTCAGCACGTATGGCATTCATGTCTGTATATACTCCATAGCCTGGATCAATCCGATACTCGGCAAGAGTCAGTCGTTTCCACTTAGCAAGTGAGTGAACAACTTCTGCCTGCTCGTCACCCAGGTCTTTTATTGGGAAAGTCACGGGGCGCTCTACACCATTGAGATCATCGTTAATACCTAATCCCTTAAGTACAAAGAGCGGGGCTGTGACACGACGCAGTCGAAGTTCTGTAGAAAGATTCTGCTGAAAAAACTCTTTTATTAACTTTATCCCCTGCTCAGTCTGACGCATATCCAATACCGATTCGTAAGCCACGGGACGTATTATCTTACTCATTTTACAACCTTTTTACTATTTTACTATCATTTTGCGCTGCAAAGGTAAGGATTTTCTATCAATCTGCCAAACAATTTAGCATTTTTCTTTCACTAAAGATCAAGAATGCGATATTCAGCATTCTCCATTCTTGATATTTCAGGCATTGTCTTTTTGTAGTAAACCGCTTGAATGGCTTTGTTTATAATGCCATGTCCTACGGCAAGAACGGTCTTTTCGGGGAATGATGTACGGACAAAATCAAGGAATTCCGCTGCCCGCAACTTCAAAGCTTCGAGCGTTTCTATGTCGTCTGGCCACACCTCTTTTTGAATCGACGGGATATACTTTCCCGTGAAGCCACCCCAGTCGCGTTCACGCAGTAACGGAGTTTCTGAGTAACAGGCATGTTCAGAGTTCTCCAAGACCTCAGATTTCCCAGACAATTCATCGATAATTATTCTGCACGTATCAATCGAGCGTTTCAGGTCACTACTGACAAATGCATCTATTCGCTCTGCCCTCAACGCATCGGCAAGTTCTCTCGCCTGCTTCCTGCCTTCTTCGGTCAATTCACCCTGAGTCTGCCCTTGCATTATTTGGTTTAGGTTATCGTATGTCTGTCCGTGTCTCGCGAGTATCAGTCTTGTCATATTTACATTATTTTCATGCAAAATTACGAAATAATTCATAATTCTTGTTTCTTAATCTATATTTATTTGTACATTTGCAGAAAAATTTAATAAATAATGAAGATTATCAAGAGTGGAATATTCCGTGCGCTATGCGCAATTGTAGTGGGTGCCTTGCTGGCAATGTACCGTGAGGAAATGGTGGAGTGGCTTGCCAAGATTATCGGTATCCTTTTCTTCGTTTCTGGACTTATCTCAGTGGTATCTTATTTTGTGGAGCGTCGCCACATGGAACAGTTGGTAAGCAGCGAAGACGGTTCGATAAGCAGTCTTACGCCTACGTTCCCGATAGTCGGTTTGGGAAGTTTGGTAATGGGTGTCGTCCTTGCAGTGATGCCCACTACGTTCATCACCACAATGATGTACATCCTTGCAGCTCTGCTCATTCTGGGAGCCATAGGTCAATATGCCTCACTTATAGGTGCGCGACAATTCTGTACATTCTCGTTTATCTTCTGGATCTTCCCAACGATAACGCTACTTGCCGGAATTTTCATTATTGCCAACCCTATGGATTCGGCATCACTGCCTTTCCGCATCATCGGATGGGCAATGATGTTCTACGGAGTTATCGAGATTATCAACTCAATAAAAATTCACAGTGCCAAAAAGGCATTCCAGAAGATTGAGGAAGCTAAGAGGGCGGCTGAAGAACAGGCTGCTCGCGAAGCCGAGGATGCTGATGTTGAAGAGATAAAAGAAGAGCCCGTTCTAGAAGAACAGGCTCAGGATATATCTCAGGAAGAACAGCCGTCGGGCACTACTTCGACTACGTCAACGGACAATCCCCTCTATATACTTACAGATAATACCGATTCCCTTTAAGTTGTCACCACCCTGCGGGATGATGATATCGGCATATTTCTTCGTGGGTTCGATGAACTGTTCGTGCATGGGTTTCAATACATCGAGATAGCGATTGAGAACCATGTCGACAGTACGCCCGCGCTCCACGACGTCGCGCAGGATGTTACGGATAAGTCTTTCGTCACTATCTGTGTCGACAAAGATTTTAAGATCCATAAGATTGCGCAGTTTCTTGTCCCACAATGTCATGATTCCCTCAATGATAATCACTGGTTTCGGTTCTACGTGCACCGTTTCGGGCAGTCGGTTACATTTAAGGTAAGAGTATGTCGGCTGTTCTATCGCCTCACCGTTACGCAACTGGTGAATCTGCTTGTTCAGCAGTTTCCAGTCGAACGCATCGGGGTGGTCGAAGTTTATCTGCCGCCGCTCCTCTTCCGTCATGTGCGACGTGTCGTTGTAATACGAGTCGAGTGGCACCACTGCAACATAGTGTGGCGGCAGTGCCTCGACGATTTTCTTTACTACGGTAGTCTTACCCGATCCGGTACCTCCAGCGATACCGATGATTGTCATATCTTTCATTTTACTTCTTTTACGAGGTACACAACAACAGGGAGGTGGTCGCTATATCCGTCGAGCCAAACTCCTCCTGCATGTGTACGCTTGGTGTTTCCTTTATACTTGCCTTCCGTCTGCATCAGATAGTCGCGACGGAACACCTGGTGCTTGAAGTATTTAAGGGTTGAATAGTCCTTTGTGCCTTTCTGGTCGAGCAGTGTTGGCGACATTACAATCTGGTCGAAGAGGTTCCACTTGCCGTCATACTGGAGCGTTCCGCGCTTTTCCTTTACCAGCACGTTGTACCAGGGATTGTACATCATTCCCGCTTTCACTTGCTTTATTTCCGGACGACAATTGAGGGCTGTAGTCATACTGGGGTCAATGGGGTCATCGTTCATGTCACCCATGACGAACACCTTAGCTCCCGGTTTCTCACGCTCCAGGGAGTCAACTACGGCACGCACCTGACGACCGGCACTCTCGCGATAGAACGAAGTGGTGAAACGGCTTGGCCAGTGGCACACAATAACATTGATTTCCTCGCCTGCCAAAGTTCCTGTAACCGTAAGGAATCCACGGGTCTTATATGCGCTGTCGGCTTCGAGCTCTGGAACATATGGCACCAACTTAGCGTGAGACAGTGTGAAGAACTTCGGGTTATAGAGCATAGCGCAGTCCACACCACGACGGTCGGGGCCCTCTATATGTACATATTTAAAATTACGCGCGCGTAAAGGTTCCTGTGCTACAAGGTCATCGAGTGCTTTGCTATTTTCTACCTCCGATACTCCGATTACCGAGCATCCGATGTTCGGTAACTGATCAGTACCGAGTTCTGCGAGAACTCGCGACATATTCTTAAGTTTGTGATTGTACTTAAGCCCGTTCCATCTGTACTGTCCTGTCGGCAAATACTGGAAGTCGTTCTTACCCTCATCGTGACATGTGTCAAAAAGGTTCTCAAGATTGTAGAATCCAACGCCGTATACAGCGAATTTCTTCTGTGCCGAAGCGCTTAGCGCCACGCTGCACAAGAGTGCTAAAAGCACATAGTTGAGTTTTTTCATCATATTAAGGTTTTTCATTTCTGCCTACAAAGTTAATGCATTTTTCTGAAGATACAAAATAAATTCATAAAATTGTTTTGATATTCAAATAAAAAGCCGTATCTTTGCCGCATATTAACTTAAATCTAAATCTAACAATTATGCAGAAAAGGCTAAAATTTGCTTTTATTGCTCTCTGCTTCGGAACTTTTGCCTATGCACAGACAGTGCCTACGCCTAAGCCAACAGATGAGCAAGCAGCCGCCTCGACAGACGAGTCGGCGTTCACTTTCACCGAGGCACAGTTGGGCGAGGACGATAACATCTCTCAGGAGGCTACGGTTATCGGTTCCAACGGCAACACCTACGCGAGTGAGATTGGTTATAAGTGGAGCCCTGTACGCTTCCGCTATCGTGCTTTCAACCAGAAGTACAACGATGTGTACATCAACGGCAACCCCGTGAAGGACGCTGAGTCAAACCAGTTCCGCTTCGCCCTGGTTGGAGGTCTTAACAATTATACCCGTTCGGCAGAATTTTCTCTGCCTTTCGAGGACAACTCGTTCTCAATGACAGCAATGGGTGGTTCAAACAACTACAACTTCCGTCCGTCGGCAATGGCTACCGGACACCGTGCATCAATTGCAGGAGCCAACCGCAACTACACCGTTCGCGGCATGTACTCTTACAACAGCGGTGTAACAGAGAAGGGATGGGCGTTCTCGGCAGGTCTCACCTACCGCTGGGCAAACATGGAGACATCGTACGTAGAGGGAACTTTCTACAACGCACTCTCCTACTTCCTCGGCGTAGAGAAAATCTTCAATGAGCACCACTCTCTGTCTCTCGTTACTTGGGGTAACCCGACAGAGCGTTCTACCCAGGGTGCTTCTACAGACGAGATGTACTGGATTGCCAACAACAACTTCTACAACCCCAACTGGGGTTATCAGGACGGCAAGAAGCGTAACTCGCGCATCGTTCACGACTTCGCTCCTTCTGCCCTCTTGACATGGGATTGGACAATCGACGAGAAGACAAAGCTCACAACAACCTTGTTCGGCAAGTATGCTATGTACAGCAGCTCAAAGCTCGACTACAACAACAGCACCAACCCGGCTCCCGACTACTACAAGTCAATGCCTAGCAGTTACTATGACGTGTGGGATCCTACTAATGCAAGCAACACCGAACAGGCACTTGCAGACTGGACATCAGCATACAACTACCTGAAGGCATCAAAGGAAAACCGCCAGCTCGACTGGAACCGTCTCTACTATTCCAACATGACAGCTGCTTCTCAGGGTGCCGACGCTATGTACATTCAGAAAGCTTACCATAGTGACCAGTTCACTCTGAGCCTCGCTTCAACCATCAAAAGACAGCTTACAAACACATCTACTCTTAACGCAGGTCTGTCACTCTCTACAAACACTGGCTACCACTACCAGACACTGGTAGACGCTCTGGGCGGCAAGTGGCATAATGTCAACAACTTCGTTGTCGGCACATACGCCGAAGGCAGCCAGCAGACGATGTACGACATCCGTGACGGCGGTAAGGAGATTAAGGAAGGCGACCGCTTTGGCTACGATTATAACATCCTCGTGAACAAGGCTAACGTATGGGCTTCTTACGCCGAGAACTTCGGTCCTCTTCATTACAGCCTCTCTGCCCGCGTAGGCGGCACAACGATGCAGCGCGACGGTAAGATGCAGAACGGTCTTGCTCCCACCAACTCTCTTGGCAAGAGCAGCACAGCGAAATTCATCGACGGCGGTCTTAAGCTCGGTTCTACACTCAATGCCGGTGCCGGCCACTTCGTAACCTTCGGTATCAGCTATGAACAACTGACTCCAACAGCTAAGAACTCGTTCATCTCTCCTGAGATTAACAACGACTTCGTTAACAACCTAAAGAACGAAGATGTTTACAGTCTTGAACTTGGCTATCACTACAAAGGTTCATGGCTTTCTGCAGACCTCAGTGGTTTCTACAGCCACATCTACAATTCTACTGAGTATAGCATGTACTACTTCGACGACGATACCAACGCCGAGACAGGTGCAAGCAACAGCGCATTTACATACGTTTCGCTGACAAACATCCGCAAACAGTACTACGGAGTTGAGCTGGGTCTTAACTTCAAACTCACCTCTTGGATGAACCTCAAGGCAATGGGTACCATCAGCGAGGCTAAATACTCTAACAATGCCGATGTTGTTTACATGAACTCTAACACTGGTGCATATTCAGCCGACGTTGTTCTCAATGAAGGTATGCGTGAGAGCGGTACTCCGCTGACAGCCGGCTGCCTCGACCTGAACATGCGCTACAAGGGATGGTTCATCGACATTATCGGTAACTACTACGACCGCATCTACCTCTCCTATACTCCTGTAACACGTTACCAGAACTACCTCGATCAGGATCCAAACGGCGACTATATCGTTCCTGATCAGGCTAAGGGCAAGGGCGGATTTATGCTCGATGCTTCTATCGGTAAGAGCATCTACCTGAAGAAGGGCATGCTCTCGTTCAACCTCATGGTAAGCAACATTCTCAACAATATCAAGATTTGTACCGGCGGTTACGAGCAGAGTCGTCGCGACCCGAAGAACAAGAACGGCGAAACAACCCGTATCTACAGCTTCCAGAACAGCCCGAAGAAGTTCTATGCTAACGGCACAAACGGTATGTTTATCATCACTTACAAATTCTAAAAAGCCACAGACATGAAAAGTATCAAATATATTCTTACTGCTGCCGTTGTAGCTATGACAATGACATCATGCATGGACGGCAACGACAAGCTCACCAACGACGATTGGAAAGCTCCCAACCTGACAGTGGCTCCCTATGGCAACAACGATCTTCAAGAGACTAACGTCATAACGATTGCCGAACTTAAGACGAAGTTTGCCGACGTGGTATTCGGAACAACTACAGGTAGCACATACTCTGATGCCAACAAACTTATCGAGGAAGACATCCAGATAAAGGGACGCATCACCGGTAACGACATCGGTGGCAACATCTACAAGCAGATAGCCATTCAGGACGAGACAGCTGCCATTATCATCTGTATCAACCAGGGAGGACTCAACGGTTACCTGGCACTTGGTCAGGAAATCCTCGTGAACCTCAAGGGTCTCTATATTGGATGCTATGGCAAACAGCCTGAAATTGGTACCGTATACAACGTTACCAGCATCGGACGTATGAATCAGGAAGTATGGAACGAACACTTCAAAATTCTGGGTGTCAACAACATTCAGGAGGTTGAACCCGTTGACTTCGACGATATCAAGAACGACGCTGATGCCAACTGTGCTAAGCTCGTTACCATCAAGGACATCGAAATGGCTGACGCCGACGGTTCTGCTGTATGGGCTCCCACCGACGGTAGTGTCTACCTGCTCGCAGGATGCGCAAACCGCAACATCAAGGGTCGCTCTAACGTAGTTATCCGCACCAGCACCTATGCTGACTTCGCAGGCATAGCAATGCCATCGACTAAAGGAAGCATCACGGGTATCGCTACTCGCTACTACAACAAGGGTACCGACACTTGGCAGATTCTCTGCCGCCGTACCAGCGACCTTCAGTTCTCAACAGCTAATTAATACTTTAGTAATCTAATTCGATAATAACAAAAAAACATAAAGATATGAAAGCAATTAAATCAATTTTTGCCATCGCAACAATAATGATGGCATTCGCAAGTTGCTCCGACGTTCCCGAGCCCTACACTCTGCCCGGCAACGAAGAGAAACCAGTGCTTGAACCAAAGGGTTCTGGAACCCTCGACGACCCGTACAACTCAATTGCTGCAAACAATATTGCAAGCGAGTTGTCTTCTGGTCAAGCCTCTACAGAATCATACTACATCAAGGGAAAAGTTGCTTCTATTAAATACAATTATGGTGAAGGCAACTACCCCGCATCTGCCGACTTCTATATTTCAGATGACGGTTCTAAGAACGGTCAGTTCTACGTATATGGATGTAAGTATCTTGGCAACACATCCTATTCTTCAGGTACCGTACTTCAAGTAGGAGACGATGTCGTCATCTATGGTCAGCTTTATAATTACAACGGCACTCCCGAAACTGCTACAAACAAAGCTTTCCTCTACTCTCTCAATGGTGTGAGCGAAGGTGGCGTGGATGACAACCCCGTGACTCCAGATACTCCCGACCTTAGTGGAAAGAACTTACTTGAAAACGGAGACTTCGAGACATGGGATGGAGGACTCCCAACTAACTGGAAAACTGCCTCTACCGCAGGTAACGCAACAGTAACTCAGAGCACCGACGCACACGGAGGTTCTTATTCAGCAGCTATCGGCTTCAATACGACTTCTAATAAGCGACTTGGTTACAAGGAAATCACTCTGAAACCTGGTACTTACACTTTCGCAGTTTATGCTAAGAGCACAACTACCGACGTTTCTCAGACAGAAATCGGATATGTACCTGTAAACAATGGAACCGCCGACAGTCAGGGTTATAAGTACGGCGGCTATGTATCGCTGGATAATAATTCTTGGACACAGTTTACATCTACGTTCACACTTGATGCTCAGAAGACGGTCTGCTTAGTAATTATGAACCCGAAGACCAACGGCAGCTATTCCGTAGCACAGGAAATCCTTGTTGACGATGCAGTCCTCGTAACCAACGACGGTGGTATCGTTGAAGGTGGCGAAACAACTCCCGACACACCTGATACTCCCGTAACAGTTACAACCATTTCAGTTGCTGACTTCCTCGCAGCTGCCGAGAGTACCACAGAGTGGTATCAGCTTACAGGAACTATCTCTCACCTCGAAGACGGCACTTACAAGAACAGTACCACCTATGGCAACTTCGACCTCACAGACGAGAGCGGAACTGTTTACGTATATGGCGTAGTATCTGAAAAGGGAGGTGCAAAAGCCAAATTTGCTGACCTCATGAAAGAAAAGGGCATAAAGGATGGAAGCAAGATAACCATCATAGGAAACCGTGGATCTTACAGCGGTAAGCCCGAAGTAACAAATGCATACTTCGTAAGCGTAGAATAATGCAAGATAATTAAGATAAAAACGGCACGCGGAGACTTTTCTTCGCGTGCTTTTTTAATTTTAGGATTCCCCGAATTTTAGTTTTCAAAAAAACATTCCACATTCCACCTCAGCCCTGTTTATCGGGAATTTGCCAACTCCAAAGCCATCAAGTTCATCTGCTGACAGTCGTATGCTGTAAGTTTCTGTCGTTCATTGCTATGCTCCCAAACGGAAAGCATTAACAAACGACCTTCAGCACAGGCATCAATCTGCTCTCCCTTTGGCTTTGACAATGGAGAGA
>JAFTFC010000218.1 GCA_017449725.1 Prevotella sp.
AGAACATTGTCGGTGCCGGGAGTTATAACGGGTGAGATTAGCCAGTCGTCGTTGGCGTTGCCCGTATTAGTACGGGTGAAACCCGCATACTGGTTCCCGCTATAGGGTCGCAGAATGGGGTAGTCGTACCACCATGTGGGAGTTACCGTCAGCGGATTTATAATCTGTGCATATTGCTTTACGCCGCGGTTTGGATATGAGCCTAATAGCGGAGCAGCAAACTCGTCGTCGGCATCAATACCCGTCCATTCGCCAAACTCAATGGCAAAAGGCTCGTAACTCTCGAAGTCATCGAAGAAAACGGGCGGTTCTATGTTCCACGACATCTCTACGCTATTTTTGCCGCTATATGCGTCGTGCACCAGAGAAGTTGTCAGCGCGAAGGGGTTGCGCGTCTTCTCAACGAGGGTGATGTTCACCTCAGCCGCCACATTTTCGGTAATGGTGAAATCCTTGGTGGCTGTCTCGAAACCGCTGCGATTGATTGTCAACCGGTGGTTGCCGGCATACACATTCACCGTGCAGCGCCCTTCGGCATTGAGCTTAAGGTTGCCGTAGGATGCCTGATAGTCGGTCTGCGTCAGTTCAACCGCCTGACCATCAAGATTGTCGCCAGCAACGCCGCTTACGGTTATCGTAAGCGGCGTGTTGCGACTCTGTGCCATTGCCATCACTGACAATGCAAATAGGAATATCGTTAATGTCTGTCTCATTACTTGCGCATCATCTTCATAGTCTTACCATTGGCGGTCTTGACAATGAACATACCTCTGCTGAGAGAGTTCATGACGTCGGCAGCACGTCCGCTACCAACCTGCTGACCGTTGATAGTATATACTGTAACAAGAGTATCGCCAGTGATAGCAACCTTCTCAATAGCAGAGTAAGGAACGTCTGGATCAACGCCCAGTGCTATGTGGTTGAAGGTGAAGTCATCGAAGAATGCCACGTTATTTGCCGTTGAGGTGGTATGGCGCACTGCTACATAGACGGGCTTGTTGGCATATGCTGACAGGTCTACTGTGAAGTGGTGCCATTCGTTCTCGCCGAGGTATGACATCTCTGTGGGCTGCATCACTGTTGTGAAGAATGAGGTGTTGTCGTAACCGCTTTCGCTAACCAGTACCTCTACGGTGTGCAGGTCGTTATCGCCGATGAAGACGGTGTTTGTCGTACCTAAGTTACGTGCATAGAAGTCGAATGTAGCGTCGGCAGCAGGAATTACCTGACGGCTTACAATCCAGTCGTTGGCAGCACCCTCGACATTTGAGGAAGCCACGATGGTTCTTTCACCGCTGTGAGCCTTCAGCAGGTCGTTGCTATGTGTACAAGAAGTGAAAGCGTAGCGACCGCCGTCGTTCTCAAGTACTGTCTGGTAGTAGCCCAGTTCCTTTGTCTGGCGACCGTCAACGTCGATCAGATAGAAGTCTTTCTGCCAGAAGTTGTCGAGCAGGTTATACTCGAAACCGTAGTACAGTACATCCTCGGCAAGACCCTCACCGCTAACGGGGAATTCTGCCTTATAGTCTGTTCCCTCGAACTCAATGGTCATCACGTCGTTGACAACCTGTGCAGAGGTCTTGGCATTGAATGTGATGCTGAATGCGATGCCTTCCTTGGCTGCAATCTCGCGACCTGCCTGGATATCGCTCTCGAAGTTCTCGGTGGTGAATTTAACCGATTTCACCGTGAGTTTGTTCTTTCCGCTGTTGCGCATTGTTAGCAGACTGCCTGAGTTTCTTGACATGTTGTAGTTTACCTTCTCGGCATCCCAGTTCTCCTTGTTGAATGCTACTCCGTCCTCGATAGTACCGTTGATAACGATATTGTCGAGTGCGGCACCGTCGTGCTTGCTGCCATAGCTGTGGTTTGTCCAGCGGAACTGTACTGACTTGCCCTTGTATGCGTCAAGGTCGATGCTCTCGTTGCGCCAGTACTTCTTGCCGTCAGTGCCGTCTACATGGTTCTCTGACAGATATGAGAGCTGCTGCCAGTCGCCGCCGTTGGCGCGAACCTCGAACACAACGTCACTGTAGCCGTTGCCGCCCTCTACGTTCTGCTTCTCGAGAAGACCCGACTCGTCGATCATAAGGTCTGCGGGATGCTCATCACCCCATACGAAGGAAATAGTCATTGACTTACCCTCGGCAGGCAGAACGAATTCGGGAGACAGGAGCACTGACTCGTTGCCTGCATTCATCCAGCCTGAAGCCATGCAGTTGCCGGTTTTGCCGTATGGATAGATACCGTTGGGGTTCCAGGCTGCAAAAGCATACTGATTAGTAGTAGTGCTCAGCCAGCCGGTAGGAACGGGCATGTCCTTGGTGCACTCGTCGAAGTTCTCCTCGTAGGGGAACTCAAGTACAGAAGCGTCTGCCTGGGTGGTGAAGCGCCATACGCTTGCGGCACCGTCGCCCTTGGCGTTATAGGCAACAACCTTCCACTTGATGACTGTCTCATATGGTGCTGATGCGAGAGTGTAGCTCAGTGCATTGCCGACATCCTGTCCGTTGACAAGCTCGTTGCAGTTGTCAGATGTTCCGACGTAAACTTTGTAACCGTCGGCAAACTGTGCCGGACCCCATTTCAGTTCGATATCCTTCGGATAAACGTTCTCTGCACCGAGTGCTGGAGCAACGATGGTAGCCTTCTGGGGAACACCGTCGGCACCTACAAGGTGGGGCAGCAGTACGCGGTCGAGGATGAAGTTTGACAGTTCTGGGTACGACTCGTCATCCATCTCAATCTGCGGATAGACGAAGCGCACATAGCTCTCGTCGGTACCGTATCCAAGGTCTACCGTCTCGGTAAGAATCTTGTTCATGTGCTCGGGGTCATACTGGCTGACCCATTTCTCTGTCCATGTCTCACCTCCGTCGGTACTTACTTCTACCGATACGTCATAGTCTGGATAGCCCTGCTCACCGTCATATACGTTGAGGTATGTGAAGGTAATGCTACCGCCTGATGTCAGGTCGAGCTTCGGCGAACGCAGTGTTTCTGCAGAGTATCCGCCGCCGCTATATGCACTGTAGTCACCTTCGATTGCTGTTGCTGTCTTGCTCCAGCCGTTGCTCTTCCAGCCTGCCGGCGGGAAGTACTCGCTGTTGAAGTTCTCCAGGCTGTAACCCTCGGGGATGAACTGCTTCTGTGCCTGTATGGCGATGGAAACGTCACCGCCGGTGGTGTGAATAACGGCATTGCCGCTTGCAGCCGACGTTGTCGATGCCTCGTAGATGAGGTTGAAGTTCACGGTGTCGTACTTACGCAGATTGATTGCATCCTTGTCGAGATTGGTGCTCACGCCGTTAGGCATGGTGAAACCAGTCACTTTCAGTCCGTCCTTACCAGTGTTTGTCAGTGTCATCACCTCGCTGTACATCTTCTCGCCCATATATACCTGACCGAAGTTGTAGCTATTGAAGTTTACCGAGGCCACAGGACCTGTGGCAGGAGTGAACTTCTTCACGCTGACGTCGTCGAGCCATACGATATTAGCGATGGGCTTAAGCATCTTGAAGACGAAGGCAAGCTTTACTTTCTTTGTCTTCCAGTCGCTCAAGTCAACCTTTGACGTATGGCGGTCCCATGTGGTGATGGGGAAAACGGTAACACCGCTTTCACGCAGCATCTGCTCGTTCTGGATAGAGAACACCGTTTCGGCTGTTGCAGGGTTTCCGCCTTCCTCAACAACGCGAACTTGGAAGTCATACTTCGAGTTGTCGTTGCTGTTCATCGGACTTACCACCCATGTAAACTGCAGCTCGTAGGTGTCGTTGAGATTGAGCTCAGGGGTGAGCAGTATCTCTTCGCGCGGACCTGCTCCCTCGGCTCCTGAGATAGGAGCGTCACAGGCAGCACAGCCTGCACCGCTGATTGTAGGACCTGCCTGACCGGAGGGGTCACGATACTCATTGAACCAGTTATAACGGTAGTTTGAACCAGAATAGCTGTTAACTGTTGTCCAACCGGCACCTTTGGCAATCGGAGATGCCTGTGATGCGGTAGCACCAGTCTCGAAATCTTCTTCGAGAATGGTTTGTGCCTGTGTCTGTACTGTCGTTAGCGACAAGAGCGCAGCAAAAGATAATAGTAATTTCTTCATTGTTATATATTCATATAATTATGTTACTTTGTAAGAAATCAGTCTGCAAAAGTAACAAAAAAGTATTAAACCGACAACTTTTTTAATTAAACAATGCATAAATCACCTTTTTTCCCCTCTTTCCTCATCATTTATACTTCATTATTTTCAGGTTCCCCGAAATTTTGGTTTTTGAAAAAACATTCCACCTTACGGGGAAATTTCTTTACCAATTTGGGGTGAGTTTGGAATAATATCGGTCTTACCGACCCATAACCTTGGTCCGAGTAAGGTTATGGGTCGGTCGGACCAAGGTTATTCCACGGTTGGACCAAACCATAAGCAAGGTCAGAATTCGACATAAAATCGGCAAAAACGGCTCAAATCGAAGATTTTGTGCATGTTGGGGTTTGAAATATCTTTACAATGGTCGAAAAATAACTTGAAAATGCTAACACTTTTCGGAAGTAAACGTGCTGATAATCAGCATGTTACAAAGAAAAAGTATTACGAAGGTTACGCAACTCGCAAAATGTTAAAAACTTAACCGCCTGAATATCAACCTTTTAAGAAACTGGATATCCTTTCCGATTCTTAAACAAACCGCCTTATATCGCCGACCACCACTGGTTTTGCGTAATGTGGAATCTTTTTCGCAAAAAACAATTTTTAGTGGAGCCTAAAAACTTCACTACCGCCGTCACTTCATGCACCACTTCTCACCGCGCTTCACCATCGGCACGACGATTTCCTCGCTGGTGCTGTCGCCGTAGGTGAGCAGCAGGAATGCCTGGGCGGTGGGCGTAAGGCTGTCGTTAAGGCAGTTCTGCACGGCGATGCGGCTAATGCCCTGGTGCAGCTGTTGCTGGTGGGCTACGAACATACGCGCATTGGCTACCATCTGCTCGCGGTAGTCGGCAGGTAGGCTGTCGCCCCCGAGCATTCCGTCGACAAAGGCGTCTACCTCGCCCTTCAGCAGCTGCTCATAGTAGCCCTTCGCCGCCTCGGCAGCGGCGAAGTCGGGCTTATCGCTTCCACCACAGGCTGCCATCATAAGGGCAGCCGCCAATATCAAGCACAACTTCCTCACTTCTGTCTTACAAAAAGGTTTATCGGCGTACCCGTAAGCGTCCAGTTCTCGCGCATCTTGTTCTCGAGGAATCGCTTGTATGGTTCCTTGATGTACTGCGGCAGGTTGGCGTAGAACACGAAGGTAGGAATGCGCGTGTCGGGAACCTGAGACACGTACTTTATCTTAATGTACTTACCCTTGATGGAGGGCGGCGGAGTTGCCTCGATAATCGGCAGCATCACCTCGTTGAGCTTCGACGTGCCGATCTTAACCTTGCGGTTGAGGTAAACATCCTTGGCAGTCTCCAAGACCTTGAAGATGCGCTGCTTTGTCATTGCCGAGGCAAAGATGATGGGGAAGTCGGTGAAGGGTGCCATGCGCTGGCGGATGGCATTGGTGAAGGTGTCGATAACCTTCTGCGACTTGTCCTCCACGAGATCCCACTTGTTGACTACCACAACGAGCGACTTCTGGTTCTTCTGGATAAGCTGGAAGATGTTCATGTCCTGCGCCTCGATGCCGCGGGTGGCGTCGAGCATCAGTATGCAGACGTCGCAGTTCTCGATGGCACGGATAGAGCGCATCACTGAATAGAACTCGAGGTCCTCGGTAACCTTGTTCTTGCGGCGGATGCCGGCGGTATCGACCAGATAGAAGTCGAAACCGAATTTATCGTACTTGGTATAGATAGAGTCGCGAGTGGTGCCGGCAATGTCGGTGACGATATGGCGGTCCTCACCGATAAAGGCATTGATAATGCTCGACTTACCGACGTTAGGACGACCGACGACCGCAAAGCGAGGCGTATTGTCCTCGAGGGTTTCCCTCTCGACCGCCGGCAGTTTCTCCAACACGGCGTCCAAAAGGTCGCCCGTGCCGCTACCCGTTGCCGCACTGATACACATGGGGTCGCCAAGACCCAGCTGGAAGAAATCGTACTGGTAGTACAGGTCCTTGCCGTCGTCTGCCTTGTTGGCAACGAGGATTACGGGAAGCTTGGCGCGGCGCAGAATCTTGGCTACGTCCATGTCGAGGTCGGTCACGCCGTTCTTGATGTCTACCAGGAACAGAACAAGGTCGGCTTCCTCGGTAGCCACGACTACCTGCTTGCGAATCTCCTCCTCGAAGATGTCGTCTGAGTTTACCACCCAGCCGCCGGTATCTACTACTGAGAACTCACGACCGTTCCAATCGCACTTGCCGTACTGGCGGTCGCGCGTCGTTCCTGCCTCGTCGCTGACTATTGCGTGACGGGTCTTCGTCAGGCGATTGAACAGCGTCGACTTGCCCACATTGGGTCTTCCTACTATCGCTACTAAATTTCCCATAATCTTTTTCTCTAGTATTTCTAGTATTACTAGCCCGGCTAGTTAATCTAGATTATAGCCAAAATTATTCAATTCTC
>JAFTFC010000025.1 GCA_017449725.1 Prevotella sp.
ATAAGCGTCTGAAGGATGTGCTTAATGAAATGGGAATTGAGTCCAAAGAACTGAAATCGACAAATGATTATTGGGCTCGAGATTATATGCCGATTCAATTGGGCGAAAATGAGTTCTTGAAGTATCGCTATTATCCCGATTATCTTGTGAAGAGCAAGAATAAAAAAGATATTGAGACAATTACTGATGCTACCAAAGTGTTACGAGGTATGGGGATTAGCTGTCGTTCGACTGACATCATCATAGATGGTGGTAATATGGTACCATGCGGTACATATATTGTGATGACTGATAAAGTATTTATGGAAAATGGACGTGAGAAAGGAGATACAGATTTCAAGGTTTTGCTGGAATCTGAAATTGGGCATCCTGTTATCATTATTCCTTGGACTCCGCATGAAGATGATGTGTATGGACATTCGGATGGATTCATCAAATGGTGTGGCGATAATCGAATACTGATGGGTAATCATGGTGATTGCTATCCAGATGAAGCTGCATCCATCCGTAGGATTCTTGAAAGTTATGGTTTGGAGGTAACAGAAATGCGTTTCAAGGGCAAAGTTGATAAACCTTGTTATAATCTCAACTGGGCATATATCAACTTTCTTCAGGTTGGTAAAAACATCATAATGCCTAAATTCAACATTGAAGAAGATGCAATAGCTCAACAATACATTCAAGAAGCATTCCAAGATTGTAATATCCGTCAAATAGAAATGGCAGAAATTGCAAAAAAAGGTGGCGATTTACATTTTTTAAGCTGGAATGTTTATCTTCCAAAATCACATGTGAAAGCGTAAATCACCACCTATGAGACATTTTTGTCCCTCGGCAATTTTCGGTTATCTCGTGGGACAGATGGGGGACAAAACGGGCGAAAATCTGCAAATATCGAAGTTAAAAGTCAAAAATCTGCAAAAATAGACTTAATTTTAAATGCTTGAAATGACGTGGTTTACGAGCTATTTTTGCAGATATTATGTTTTTCGTTGCAAAAAATCACTTTCCCACGCAGAAGTGGGAGAAGATGTTGTTGAGGGTTTCCTGGGGGGTGATTTGACCGCCGGTGATTTCAGCAAGAATGTCGAGGACTTGGCGGAGGTCTTCACTTAACAGATCGCCGCTAAGCCCTTGATGAAGACCCTTGATGACGCTATGTATGCTGATCTGTGCGCGCTGTAACGCCTCGTAGTGGCGGGCATTAGTTACTATAACGTCGTCTTCTGAGTATGAGGGAATGGAGGCAATCAGTTTGGTCTTCAGTTCTTCAAGTCCCACTCCATATTTTGCCTGAAACTTTTCGGTCTTGTTTTCAATGCGAATAATGGTCTGTTCGTTGCGGGTTGTGATTTCGGGGTAGGGGACTCCGGGTTCAGTCATCATGATGATTATTCGTGCCTGTCGTGCTGCTGCCATAGACCGTTCTATTCCCATTTGTTCTATGGTGTCGCTGGTATGGCGAATGCCGGCAGTGTCGATGAAACGGAAGGTTACTCCGTCGAGATTTATGGTGTCTTCGATAGCATCCCGGGTAGTGCCCTGAATGTCGCTGACGATTGCACGCTCTTCTCCAAGCAAGGCATTAAGAAGTGTAGACTTTCCAACGTTCGGAGCACCTACGATGGCGACGGGAATACCTTCTTTCAGGGCGTTTCCCATGTCGAAACTCTTAGAGAGTTTAGTGATGTGGTCCTCTATCGTCTGTGCTAATGCCAATAACTCATCCCGGTCAGCGAACTCTAGGTCTTCATGATCCGAAAAATCCAGTTCCAATTCAAGTAGAGACGTTAGTTTAAGCAGCTGTTCGCGCAGTATTGCCAGTTTCGAGGATATCCCTCCGCGCAGTTGACTCATGGCGAGACGGTGGGTGGCGCGGTTTGTCGAAGCGATAAGGTCGGCAACAGCCTCTGCCTGTGAGAGGTCCATCTTGCCGTTGAGGTAGGCACGCTGCGTAAACTCGCCGGGGTTAGCCATTCTGCATCCGCTCTGCACCAGTAGTTCCAGAATCTGGTTTAGGATGTAGCGCGAGCCGTGACAGGTAAGTTCGGCGGAGTCTTCGCCGGTATAGCTCCTTGGCGCCTTAAAGACCGAAGCCATAGATTCATCAATTATCAAACTGCCGTCTTTGACGTGTCCGTAGTGTACAGTATTTGCGGGTTCTTTCGTCAGGTCTTTGGTGAATATACGGGAAAGAATCTCAAGCGCTTGAGGGCCTGAGATTCTTATTATTCCTAAAGCGCCACCTGTTGCTGTGGCAAGAGCACATATTGTATCGTTCATTTAAATACGGTCGAGAACTTTTGCTATAAGGGTATCTATGGAGTTCTTGTATTCGGTATTCATTTCCTTGGCATAGCGGTTTGCTATTACCATGCAGCAGGTCATTGCACGGTGTCCCATCATAGATGCCAGACCGGCAAGAGCTGACGACTCCATTTCGAAGTTACAGATCTTCATGCCGTCATATTCGAACGACTCTACCTTCTCGTTCTGATTGGGGTCTGCCAGCGGCAGGCGCAGTTCGCGTCCCTGAGGACCATAGAATCCGCCACATGCTACGGTGTAACCACGAACCATATCGTCGGCTGCAATCTGATTGATTAAGTCGGGGTCTGCAACGGCAACGTAGGGAGCACCCTTTATTGGGTCCCACGACATGTGTTTGGTGAACGCCTCTTCCATCTTCAGGTCGCATACCTTGTTACGCCAAGCATAGTAATTAAGCAGTCCGTCGAAACCTATACTCTTAACCGAAGCAATAAACGTACCGGTGGGAGTGAAGGGCTGAAGTCCGCCGCAGGTACCGATGCGTACCATCGTCAGCGTGCGGTGCTCGTCATTCTCCTCGCGCGTACTATAGTTAATGTTAGCCAGTGTGTCGAGTTCGTTTACCACGATGTCTATATTGTCGCAACCGATACCGTGACTCTGGCAGGTTATGCGCTTGCCTTTATAAGTACCAGTGATAGTATGGAACTCACGGCTCGATACTTCGTGCTCTATTGAGTCAAAGTGGGTTGCTACTGTATTCACACGTGCAGGGTCGCCAACGAGTATTATCTTATCAGCCAGAAATTCAGGCTTCAGATGAAGATGGAAGCAACTGCCGTCTTCATTTATTATAAGTTCTGAAGGTGCATAATGTTTTTTCATAATTGGTATAAGATTAAATAGTTTACAATATTATTGCAAAGGTATGGAATTTTTCTGTAAACGACGAATGAAAAGCAGATTTTTTATTTCATAAACACAAAATATACTGCTGCGACGAGGCATAGGAATGCTGCCGCATGGTTCCAGTGAAGTGACTGGTTCTGAAAGAGGAAGTTGGCAATGACAGCAAAAACTATCAGTGATATGCATTCCTGAATAACCTTGAGTTGTACCAAGGAGAATGGTCCACCGTTGCCGACAAACCCGAGCCTGTTAGCAGGAACCTGGCAGCAGTATTCAAAGAATGCTATCAGCCAAGAGAAGGCTATTACAATAATCAGCGGCCAGTTGGAAGAGAATCCCGACTGCTGCAAACGCAGGTGTCCGTACCATGCAAGGGTCATGAAAATATTGCTCAATATAAGGAGCAAAATGGTGTATAATCCGTTCATTTCGTTATAATTTGAGTGCAAAAGTAATCAAAATTCTTGTTATATCAAACTTTTATCGTATCTTTGCAAACAAATAATGAACTATATGATTATGAAAACAATGAAGTAATTTTTCTTTTTATTCATTACCACACTCGTTGCTGTTGCCTCATTCGCGCAGGACAATGACGGTCCTATTATGGAGCAGCCCGAGGGCACATTAAAACAGTATGAGCGTTTAGGAGGAGCAAATCGTCCCAACGCTGCAGGTACAGACCTTGAATATCTCTCTCAGAGTGGTTATGCCTATATTGTATTTACTACAAATGGCACGGGTGTCGTTTACCTAAAGGATCCGTTGTGCTATTATAATAAAGGCTCTTGGGTGCGTGGACAGCTCAGTGCTGACAAAAAGACCATAACTGTTCCTACGGGTCAGAAACTTTATACTGGAACAACTGGCGTGTCCGCTCTGCTTGAACTGGCTGATGTTTCGGGCACCCATATCGTGTACAACGAAGCAAATACAGAGATTGTCTATACAATCGATGATAACGTTATCCATCTCCGTTCCGACGCAGATGCCGAGACCCATGTAATTGCTGCTATGCGTAGCGACACTCATGCCTGGATGGGTTATGCAGAATGGAGTACGTCTTATATTGACAGCAACTATAATCCTGATTCTCCCGATGATCCTACCAACCCAAATCAGGTGGTGACACCTCCCGCAGACCTTGTGCCAGATGCATATCTCTATATGGGTAAAGACTTGTCGTTCGGAGCCGATGGCAAAGTGTCGGGTGAGGAACTTTTCGAGACAGACGCATATATCGGTTTCAAGGATGACAAGGTGTATATTCAAGGTATGAGTTCTGTTATGCGCCAGGCGTGGGTTGAAGGAACAGTTAGCGGTAATACCATCACCATTCCGGCAGGGCAGTATCAGGGAGCATATTCTTACAACAGTTACGACTATCCTATATTTATAATAGGTGCAAATGCTGAAACAGAGGCAATGGAAGACCTCGTGTTCAACTACGACAGCGAGTCGGGAACAATAGAACTGAAGGAAGGACAGTGGATTGTCGACAACAGTGATGCTGACAAGGTTAGTGAAACTGTATTTGCAGTTATATCAGATGCAATTTTCATTAAGGCTGGCGGTGAGACTCCCGAACCCGAGCCAGAGCCCGATGGAATAAAGTCTGCAAAGACAGATATTTCGCATTCTTCAATATATAACCTACAAGGACAGAAGGTAGACAAACCCACGAAGGGCATCTTCGTAAAGAATGGCAAAAAAATAGTTGTGAAGTAATTCACAACTATTTTTCTTTTATGCTTTTCCCAAAAGGGAATTTATTTCTTTGAAAGGTATTCGTGCATGTTCGCAGCAGCCCTGCGTCCGTCACCCATAGCGAGGATTACGGTAGCGCCTCCGCGAACGATGTCGCCTCCGGCGAAAATCTCACTGCGTGAACTCTGCATCTCTTCGCTTACGGCGATGGTGTTCTTGCGACCAAGTTCAAGTCCTTCGATACTCTTCGGAACAAGTGGGTTGGGAGATACACCAACAGCGACAACTACCTGGTCTACGTCGAGTGTTACCGTCTTTCCTTCTACTGGAACCGGTGAACGGCGTCCTGATGCGTCGGGCTCTCCAAGTTCCATAACCTGAAGCACTGCAGCCTTCACGGCTCCCTGCTCGTCAGCAAGGTATTCTATCGGGTTATGCAGCGTAAGGAAGTTGATTCCCTCTTCCTTGGCGTGCTTCACCTCTTCGAGACGTGCCGGCATCTCCTGCTCCGAACGGCGATAAACCAGGGTAACTTCAGCCCCCAGGCGCTTAGCAGTACGACAAGAGTCCATAGCGGTGTTACCGCCTCCTACTACAAGCACCTTCTTTCCGAGGTTTATCGGGGTGTCTGTCTGCGGGTTGGCAGCATCCATGAGGTTCACGCGGGTGAGGTACTCGTTAGACGACATGATGTTGATAGCATTCTCACCAGGGATATTCATGAAATTAGGCAGACCGGCTCCCGAACCCACGAAGATGCCCTTGAATCCCTGCTTCTCCAGTTCGTCAACGCTGATAGTTTTGCCCACGATAACGTCGGTCTGGAAGTGTACTCCCATCTTGCGCAGGTTGTCTATCTCGACATCCACAATCTTGTTGGGCAGACGGAACTCTGGAATACCGTATTTCAGTACACCGCCGATTTCGTGCAGAGCCTCAAAGACATATACGTCATATCCGCGCTTCACCATATCACCGGCGAACGACAGTCCGGCAGGACCCGATCCCACTACGGCAATCTTGATGCCGTTAGCCGGTTCGATGTCGGGCAGGGCGATGTTTCCGGACTCCCTCTCGTAGTCTGCCGCGAAGCGTTCCAGATAACCGATGGCAACAGCCGGTTCGTTCATCTTCAGGTGGATACACTTGCTCTCGCATTGCTTCTCCTGAGGGCAAACACGACCGCAGACAGCGGGCAGGGCAGAGGTGTTTTTCAGCACATTGGCAGCAGCGAGGAACTCGCCACGCTCGATGTTCTTGATGAATGAAGGTATGTTGATGTTCACCGGACAGCCCTCGACACACGACGGTTTAGCGCAGTCGAGACAACGCTTAGCCTCGGTGAGAGCCATTTCCTTGGTAAGACCGATGTTCACTTCCTCGGTACGTGTCGTTGCACGGTATACGGGGTCGAGTTCTGGCATCTTCACGCGCTCTATCTGCGTGCGCTCCTTGGGCTTCATCGAAGCGCGAAGTGCCTTGCGCCACTCGGCGTCGCGGTCGGTCAGTTCTTCTATTGAAGATTGCTCTGCATCAGATGATGCCTTTGAGGGCGCAGCCGAATTTTCAATTTTCAATTTTCCATCTTCAAGATGGTTTATGTGTTCCTCGTAGTGCGCCAGTTCTTCCTGCTCCTCGCGCTTGAAGGTATTCATGCGCTTGAACATTTCGTCCCAGTCAACGAGGGCTCCGTCGAACTCCGGTCCGTCGATGCAGACGAACTTCGTCTTGCCGCCGATAGTCAGTCGGCATGCACCGCACATACCCGTTCCGTCCACCATGATGGTGTTGAGGCTTACCTCGCAGGGGATGCCGTGCTTCTGAGCCGTGAGGTTCGAGAATTTCATCATGATGGGAGGACCGATGGCGAACACCTTGTCTACGTGTTCCTGTTCGAAGAACTTCTCCATACCAACGGTTACTACGCCCTTTTCGCCGTAGCTTCCGTCGTCTGTCATGATGATTACCTCGTCAGACGATTCGCGCACCTTGTCCTCAAGGATTATAAGGTCCTTAGAACGTCCTGCCATTACGCTGAGCACGCGGTTACCCTTAGCCTTCAGTGCCTGGATGATAGGCAGCATTGGAGCTACTCCCAATCCTCCTCCGGCACAAACTACCGTTCCGTAGTTCTCTATTCGTGTAGGGTTTCCCAGTGGTCCTACAACGTCGGCTACGTAGTCTCCCTCACCGAGGGCGCAGAGTTTCTTCGATGAGAGTCCCACCATCTGAACCACCAGCGTGATAGTTCCTTTCTCGATGTCGGCACCGGCTATTGTCAGCGGCATGCGCTCTCCTCGCTGGTCTACACGTACTATTACGAAGTTTCCCGCCTTGCGGCTCTTGGCTATCAGCGGTGCTTCAATCTCAAAGAGAAATACCTTCTCCGAGAACTGTTCTTTCCTTATAATCTTGTTCATAATGCTTCTGTAAATGTTTAGATGCCGTCTCCCCTCCCTTGGGGAGGGGCAGGGGTGGGCTTTAGTCGATGATTTCGAACCCAGTGTATGGCACGAGGGCTGCGGGGATACGGATGCCTTCCTCTGTCTGGTTGTTCTCCAGCAGGGCGGCAACGATGCGCGGCAGTGCCAGCGCCGATCCGTTAAGGGTATGACAGAGTTCTGTCTTCTTGGTCTCCGCGTTGCGGTAGCGGCACTTCAGACGGTTTGCCTGATAGGTGTCGAAGTTAGATACCGACGATACTTCGAGCCAGCGCTTCTGAGCCTCCGAGTAAACCTCGAAGTCGTAGCAGATAGAGGATGTGAACGACTGGTCACCGCCGCAGAGCAGCAGTATGCGGTAGGGCAGTTCGAGTTTCTTGAGCAGTCCCTCCACGTGTGCCAGCATCTCCTTGTGGCTCTCCTTAGAGTGCTCGGGCTTGTCGATGCGTACTATCTCCACCTTCGAGAACTCGTGCAGGCGGTTCAGTCCGCGAACATCCTTGCCGTACGAACCAGCCTCGCGGCGGAAGCATTCCGTATATGCGCAGTTCTTGATAGGCAGGTCCTTCTCGTCGAGGATGACGTCGCGATAGATGTTCGTCACGGGCACCTCAGCAGTCGGGATGAGGTAGAAGTCGTCCACCTCGCAGTGGTACATCTGTCCCTCCTTGTCGGGCAACTGACCCGTGCCGTAACCCGAAGCCTGGTTTACTACCGTCGGCGGCATAATCTCGGTATATCCGCTCTTGCGTGCCTCTTCGAGGAAGAAGTTTATAAGTGCTCGCTGCAGCTGGGCACC
>JAFTFC010000219.1 GCA_017449725.1 Prevotella sp.
CAGACTTTCTGCCTGCTCCTTAAGTCTTGTATAGGTAGAATCAAGTGCTGACAGAAGTTTCGTCTTCTGGGTAGAGATTTCAGAAAGCGTCTTTGCAAAAGTCTTGTCTTTGGCAATGATTTTCTCTATGTTTTCGTATGCGTTGAAAGCCTTTATAAGCGATTGTTCATAGTTGTCTTCCTCGGTATTGAGTCCAACTTTCGCAAATTGCTCAGCCTCGGCAATCTTTTCGTTTACCTGTGCCGTCTTTTCTGCCACCTCTATTTCGTGCAACGCCACCAGTGCCTGTTCCTCAGCCTTGTTGTGCTGAATGCCGAGAATGGCGGCACCGCCTCCGAGAATCACAATAGCAGCGGCTGCGGCAGCAGCAATTAGCATTTTCTGTTTCTTGCTCATTGCCGTTCTTACTCCACTGCCGTCCATCGTTTCAAGAGCAACACGCATCTGTGCAGACGACTGATAGCGCATCTCCTGCTTCTTCTCGCATGCAATAGAGATAATCCTCTTCAGCGCCTTGTTCTTAATCTGCTCAAGCGGCAGTTTCTCCTTGAGCTGCTTTTCGAGAATTTCGAATCTTGCACCCTCGAATGGAGTATGACCCACGATACACTGGTAGAGCAGAATACCCATGGCATATATATCCGTTGTCTGGTTTTGATGCTGAATATCTCCCAGAGCCAGTTCAGGGGCGGCATACTCAGGCTTTCCCATGAACTTGCCGGCAACGGTAAGTGCCTTGTCGCTTGTAGTCAGAGTGTTCATCTGTTTAGCGATACCGAAGTCAATGAGTTTAATGTGTCCGTCGCTTGTAAGCATGATATTCGACGGATCGATGTCTCTGTGTATGTATCCCGCATCGTGGAGCGCCATAAGTCCTGAGAGGATGTTTATAACTATTGTACGCGCGAAGTGTTCGGAGTCGTTCTTGTAGTCCTGGAGCATCTTTACGGCAAAGGGTATTTCCTCACCGTTTCTGTCCGTTGTCTTTCCTTCGAAGATGTCTGCCAAGGATATGCCGTTAAGCAGTTCGCTAACAACGTGATAGTGACGTTTGATTTCTCCGAGCGACCCCGCATCTTCGGTTTCAATGAATCCCAACATCTCAATGAGGTTGTCGTTACGCAGTTGGATCGAAGCCTCACGGCGTGCTCTCTCAATAGTCTGGGGTGGGAGGTCGTCGTACATGAACTTGATGGCAACGGGGCGAGTGGACTTAGTATTCACATTTACACATATTCCTTCGTACACCTGTCCCATACCACCAACACCTATCGGCTCCTGGCTTGAGTCGAGCTGGTAGTATATACCCAACCTCTTTTCGCGTTCACCTTGTAGTTTTATGATAGACATTTCTGTAACAATTATTTTGGTAAGTTGTTCTTTATATTTTGAATTTTAGCCTTAAAATTTTGTATTTGTTTGTTTGTCGGGTCACCTTTTAAGACATTATTTATACCGGTTATTGTTGTTTTGTACTTTCCGTCGGTTTTCTTGTTGAGAATCGTAAGTTCAGAAACAATCTGCTGCCGGTATTCGGTCCTCTTCTTCATGCTCTCCTGACGGTCTTTGCCTTTTACGGTTTCCATCTTTGTAAAGAGTGTAATAATACTAGAGGCAACTTCCTGAGGAGTAAGGGTCTTAACTTTAGCTGTTGTCTGCTGTGCTACGGCTTTATGTAGTTCTGCGATTACTTTCTCCAGTGAATCAATTTTTGAAATCAGTTGTTCCTGAGCACTTAGCAGCACTTCTTTCTCGTATTCAAGGTCCTGAATGCGGGTGATGTAGTCCTTGGTGTCACCGTCCTTCATCTGCTGTACCATCTTGCTCCTTTCCTTCAGGTCTGCAATTTCATTCTTCAGAGCCTCTATCTTTGGCATTTCGCTGATTTTCGAGAAGCTGACGATATTGAATATTATACTGATTAGTAAAAGCAGACCTACTGCTCCTAAGCATGTCTGTAGAACTTTGTTCATTTTGTCTTTTAAAATTGAATTTGACTGCATTTCCACGACGCACAGAGTGTGATTGTCGTGATTACCTTTTTCTGAAAATCCTATTTGGTCAATCTCTTGTGAAAGATTGCTTACCAGAGAATGTATATCTTGAAGGGAGGAGAATCG
>JAFTFC010000220.1 GCA_017449725.1 Prevotella sp.
TAAGGGTGTGGTAAGGGTGTACATTAATTCATAATTCATAATGCATAATTCATAATTAAAGGTGTACACCCTTGCAACACCCTTGCACCCTAGGGTGTGCAGCTCTAAGCCCGATAAACAGAGGGCTACAACACCCTAACACCCTTTGATGCGAAAAATTTCATGTAAGGAAATGATTTGCGCCTCGTAGAGAGGAGTAACCTCTCCCGAAGCGAGCCGTAACCTCGCTGGCAGTGACCCGTAACCTCGCTGGCAGCGAGCCGTAACCTCGGTTTGAGTGTGCAATAACCTCAGTCGGACCAACCCATAACTTTTGTGGGAAATTCTCTAGAGAATTCATCGTGATGCTTATACCTCGGTTCGACTATGGAATAACCTCGGAAGCAAATTCTCTAGAGAATTTCCCGATAAACTTATACCATACTCGGACCTTGGAATAACCATCGCTCCTCTGACCCATAACCACGGGGAGTGCGATGCTATTGCTCGCTTATTGAATAAATTTTTCACGCTCGAGAAAATAAATATCTTAATTTTCTTCTCGCTTAATCAAAATTTTCGTATCTTTGCACCCGCAAATCAATTTTAAATATATTTATGGACGATTATCACGCGGAGACTTTTAATTATTAAGCGTGAGGATATGGTCAAGAGAGCCAATCCTCGCGAAGTAGTTTTTATCTCAAAAAGAGGATTGGCAAAATGAAGACATTCTGGAATACTACGGGCGCACTGACGATGCTGCCCCAATGGGAGCCTAACTGCTGGATACAGGTGACGTGTCCGACAGAGGAGGACGAGCAGGAACTGGAAAAGAAGTTCCAGATACCCGATTACTTTTTCTCGGACATCAGCGATACCGACGAGCGTGCGCGCTACGAGTACGACGACGGCTGGACGCTGATAATCCTGCGTATACCATACGTCAAGGAGGTACGCTCGAGGACGCCCTACACGACGGTGCCGCTGGGTATTATCCACAAGAGGGACGTGACGATAACGGTGTGCTACTACGAGACTAACATGATGATAGACTTCGTATCGTTTCAGCAGAAGCGCAATGCGGGCTTCACCGACCATGTGGACATGATTTTCCGTCTGTTCCTGTCGTCGGCGGTATGGTACCTGAAGCGACTGAAGCAGATAAACGTGCTCATAGAGAAGGCTAAGCGCAACCTGGACCACGGTGTGAACAACGAGTCGCTAATCGGTCTGTCGCGCCTGCAGGACTCGCTGACCTACTTCATAACCTCTATCCGCGGCAACGAGAACCTGCTGCAGAAACTGAAGTTCAAACTGCAGGTCGATGAGCTCGACGCCGACCTCATCGAGGACGTAAATATCGAGATGTCGCAGGCGCGCGAAACCACTAATATATACTCAAACATCCTTGAGTCTACGATGGACACCTATTCGAGTATCATCAACAACAACATGAACACGGTGATGCGTACGCTGACGTCGGTGACGATAATCATGATGATGCCCACGCTGGTGGCGTCGCTCTTCGGCATGAACCTCATAAACGGCATGGAGGACAGCCCCGTGGGATTCGCCCTGGCGCTGATTATCTCGGCTGTCGTCTCAGTGGCTTCGTGGTTGCTGATGAGATATAAGAGACTGGTATAGTCGAGGTGCGCGATAATTAAAAAAACATAAAAAGCTTGAACAAATCTTGGATTAGTTCAAGTTTTTTTGTATGTTTGCAAATTATAATGTCGAACTTTAAATCATTAAAACAATGATGGACTCTCAAGAAACACAGAAAGTGTACACAACAAAGCAAGAAGTAATTGAGCGAATCAAGGAACTGGCTCATGGTGAAGAAGTACCCCAGAAGGACGAGGTGGAACAGCTGAAGACTACGTTCTACAAGCTGCACTTCGCACAGCGCGAAGCCGACATGAAGGCTTACCTCGACGGCGGCGGCGACCCCGAGAAATACCAGGTGTTGCCCGACGAGGACGAGGAAGTGTTCAAGGCTGAAATGGGTGTAGTGAAAGAGCGCCGGGCAGAATTCGCCAAGGAACAGGAGGAAGAGAAGCAGGAGAACCTGAAGAAGAAGCTCGACATCATTGAGAAGATAAAGGCTATGGTTACGACCCCCGAGATGGCTAACAAGTCGTACCAGGAGTTCAAGCAACTGCAGGCAGAGTGGAAAGAACTGAAACTGGTGCCGGCAGACAAGGCAAACGAACTGTGGCGCAACTACCAGCTGTACGTTGAGCAGTTCTACGACCTGCTGAAACTGAACAACGAAGCCCGCGAGTATGACTTCAAGAAGAACCTCGAGATAAAGACGCGCCTGTGCGAGGCGGCAGAACGCCTTGCCGACGAAGAGGACGTAATAAGCGCTTTCCACCAGTTGCAGAAACTGCACCAGGAGTTCCGCGAGACAGGACCGGTAGCCAAGGATCTGCGCGAGGAGATATGGAACCGCTTCAAGGCGGCTTCGACCGTTATCAACAAGCGCCACCAGCAGCACTTCGAAGACCTGCGCGCAAAGGAAGAAGAGAACCTGGCACGCAAGACCGAGCTATGCGAGAAGGTGGAAGAAATAGCCAAGACCGAGGTAAAGGGTGCCGGCGAGTGGGAGAAGCTCACCAAGGCAATCATCGACATACAGGCAGAGTGGAAGACCATCGGTTTTGCTCCGCCGAAGATGAACGTCAAGATATTCGAACGCTTCCGTGCCGCCTGCGACGACTTCTTCGGAAGAAAGGCGGAATACTTCAAGGACATGAAGCAGAAGTTCGCCGAGAATGCCGATAAGAAACGTGCTCTCATAGAGCAGGCTAAGGCGCTGCAAGACTCTACAGAGTGGAAGTCTACGTCGGACAAGCTCATAGCACTGCAGAAGGAGTGGAAGACCATCGGCGTGGTGCCCAAGAAACTGGGCGACCAGCTATGGGAGGAGTTCCTCGGAGCCTGCAACAAGTTCTTCGAGGCACGCAATGCCGCCAATGCCGGCACACGCAACGAGGAGCGCGAGAACCTGGAGCAGAAACGCTCAATCATAGAGCAGCTGAAAGCCCTGATAGAAGAGGCAGGAGAGGACGTTCAGGAGAAGGTGCACGAACTGACAGAGAAGTACCAGGCTGTAGGTCATGTGCCATATAAGGAGAAGGACAAGGTGTACAAGGAGTACCGCGAGGTGCTTGACCGTCTGTACAAAGAACTGAACATCAGCGCCAGCCGCCGCCGTCTGGACAACTTCAAGTCGTCTATCAAACAGATGGCAGACCGCGGTGCCGACGCCCTGGACAACGAGCGCGCACGACTGATGCGCCGCTACGACCAGCTGAAGCAGGAGGTGCAGACCTACGAGAACAACCTGGGCTTCCTGAACGCAGCGTCGAAGAAGGGCAACTCGCTCATTGACGAGATGAACCGCAAGGTGCAGAAACTGCGCGACGACATGAACCTCGTAAAAGACAAAATTCTTGCCATCGACGCAGAGAACAGCGAGTAGTATTAACTAAATAATAAGGCTATGGATAAAAGGAAAAGCAGACGAATCGTAACGGCAACGCTATTAGGTTGTCTCTTCTCGGTTTCAGCTTCGGCTGGAGGATTAATGACGAACACCAATTATCACATAGCCTTCGACAGGATGATGGCGCGCGGCGCCTCGCTCGACATCGATGCCATTTACTCGAACCCAGCCGGAATGGCATGGACACACGAGGGATGGCAGGTATCGTTCAACTGGCAGATGCCGACTCAGAACCGCGACATCGACACCTACGTTCCCAACTTCCTTGGCTCGGGGCAGGAGTATCGCCACAAGTACAAGGGCGAAGCCTCGGCACCATTCGTACCGGGACTCTTTGCGTCGTACAAGAAAGACCGATGGGCTGTAGGTGCTATGATAGGCATAGTCGGCAGCGGCGGATACGTGCGCTACGACGAGGGTATCCCGATGCTCAACATCCCCGTGGCAGGGGCGGTTACTCAGGCTCTGGCGGCTCAAGGTATCCCCAATCCCCAGCAGATGTTCGCAATGGACTCGTGGATGAAGGGTAAGCAGTATATCTACGGAGCACAGGTGGTTGGAGCCTACCGCATAACGGATTACCTGTCGGTGTCGGCAGGACTTAGGGCATCATACTACGACGGATATTACCGCGGACGTGTGGCAGCCGTAGGAAACGATGTAATAAAAGGCGCGCTTGGTACCGACCAGCTTCTCGCGATGGAACTCGACTGCGACCAGAGCGGATGGGGCTTCAGTCCTATCATCGGTATCGACTTCCACATGGACCGGCTGACGCTGGCGGCTAAATACGAGTTCCGCACCAAGTTGAACATTCCCAACACAACGAATGCGCTGAGCGTTACCCGAATGGGACAGACCACAGACATAAAGGCAATGGCTGAACAGATGGGCAACGAGGCGACGATTGCCGCACTGGCTCCGCAGATGAACGGCATGGAGAAGATGATGGCGGCATACCTGCCTAACACTAAGACCCGCTACGACATGCCTGCCATGCTGATGGTGGCAGCGGGATATGAGTTTCTGCCCAACCTGCGGGCAACGGTGGAGTATCACTTCTTCGACGACAAGAACGCCAAGATGGCTAACAACCGTCAGGAGCACCTCACCCACGGTACCCACGAGGTGCTGGCGGGCATAGAGTGGGACATCAACAAGATGTTCACCGTAAGCTGCGGCGGTCAGCGTACCGACTACGGACTCAGCGACGAATACCAGCAGAACACTTCCTTCGCCTGCGACAGCTACTCCATCGGTCTGGGCGGTGCCGTGAACGTAACGGAGAAACTGCGCATCAACGCCAGTTACTTCTGGACGATGTACAGCGACTACAAACAGGAGCAGGCAACCCGCACCGACACCTACTCGCGCACCAATGGTGTATTCGGCATCGGCGTGGACTATAAGTTCTGAGGAAAATAGAAGAGTAATATATGCAGAAAGCCGCTGAAACATCCGTTTCAGCGGCTTCTGCGTTGGGGTACTCGGACTCGAACCAAGAATGACAGGACCAGAATCTGTAGTGTTACCATTACACCATACCCCAATGTCCTTTTGCATCTCTTCCCGAAATGCGGGTGCAAAGGTAGTCAATTTTTTGAAACCTCCAAAGTTTTTTGCAAAAAAATCTCAAATAAATGTATGTTTTGTTTGTTTTTTATTGTTTTGTGCGCGCTTATTAGTACCTTTGCCACCATGAATAATGCAAAAGAATTAGTAGAGACAATCGTAAAAGGACTGGAAGAGAAAAAAGGTATAGACATATCCGTTGCCGACCTGACGAAGATAGACGGCGCAATATGTGACTATTTCGTGATATGCACGGGCAACTCCCCGACTCAGGTGGACGCATTGACCGACTCGGTAGAGGAGACGGTCAGGGTGGATCGCGGCGAAAAGCCGGTTAACATAGTGGGAAAGGAGAACGGGCAGTGGGTGGCTATGGACTACACCAACGTGATGGTGCATGTCTTTCTGCCAGATGCCCGTGAGTTTTACGACCTGGAAGGGCTCTTTGATTAGAAGTTAAGGAAAGTGGAACAGCAGAACAATAATAACAACAGACCCCCGAAGATGCCCAGGTTCAACATGACCTGGTTGTATCTTCTTGTTGCCATCGGACTGATGGCGGTATACTTCATGGGCGACAATGCCATCGGTCAGGGCAGCAGCATAAGCAAGCAGGCTTCCTACGACGAGTTCAAGACAATGGTAGACAAGGGATATGCCTCGAAGATAGTGGTTAACAAGCCCGAAGGCTCGCTTCAGATGTTCGTGAAGCAGGAATATATAAGAAAGGTGTTCAAGCAGAGTGCCCAGGAGACGGGCAAGAACCCGTATGTTACAGTGAATATCGGCAGCGTGGACAAGCTGGAAACATTTGTTGACGAGAAACGCAACGAAGGA
>JAFTFC010000221.1 GCA_017449725.1 Prevotella sp.
ATTTATGGGCGCAGACGCATTGGCAAGTCATCCCTTTTATCTTGACAAGCTGCGCAACAGCCAGACCATCACGGAGAATATAGACCGTATTTTCTTTGCCGACGATAAGATACATCAGGAGTTCCTTGATGTATATGCAGGCCTTTATGCCAGCAAGGAGAGATATGTGGACATCGTCAAAATTCTTGGGACTCAGTTCTATGGTATGACCCAGAAAGAGATAAGCACATCCATCGATGTCAAAAGCGGCGGAACGCTGACCAAGTTGCTTGAAAACCTCATGGAGTCTGGTATCATAAGGGCATATATAAGATAGAGGCCTTTGCAGCAAGCAAGATGCACAACAAGACGCACAGCATCCAACTGGTGATGATTACGACGATGGGCATCGCACGGGGAGAACATGCCAGCATTGTCAATCAATCAGTTGTGTTGGATGACCTATTTTCAGAGCGATGAACTAGATTCCCTAATTTCAATTTATATTAACAGTAGAAGTCTTTATTTCTTTGCGGCGAGGATGTTCCTTATGAGTCCCTCGTATTTCACGCGCTTGACGGCGCTTCCCTTAAACAGTTTTCGGTAGTCTTCTATCGAGAGCTGTTTCCATTGTGTGCGGGTCATAGCAAGCAGTTCCTCACGGGGTTGCAGAAGGGGCTCGCTGGTGGGCTTGGCAAAGCGGTTCCAGGGACATGCCTGCTGGCAGCGGTCGCATCCGTAGATGGTGTCACCCATGTTTTGAATTGCTTCTTCAGAGAGTTCCTTGCGGTTCTCTATGAGTTGGTAACTGAGGCATCGCTCTGCATCGAAGGTGTTGCCGCTAAGCACTTTCGTGGGACATGCGTCGATGCATTTGCGGCACTCTCCGCAGCGGTTCTTCATCGGTGTGTCGTAGTCTGTCTCCTCCTTGATGAACAGTTCGCCGAGAAAGAACATGCTCCCCGCGTGGGGAATTATCAGCTGATGGTTTCTGCCAATCCAACCCAGTCCGCCACGTACTGCCCAATAGCGTTCCAAGACCGGGGCACTGTCGCAGAAAGCGCGGTATTCCCCGGGCTGAAGACCTATGGCGGCAGCCAGCCGGTGAAGCTTGTCACGGACAACGGTGTGGTAGTCTTGTCCGAGGGCATAGGCGGCAATCTGGTACTCTCCTTCAGGCAGTGTTCTGGCAGGTGTGTAATTAAGGGCGACGCTCACAATACTCTTCACGCCGTCCATGAGCAGGGAAGGATTGAGGCGCATTTCTTCATGGTTGTTCATGTATTCCATGCCGGCAAAAGCCTTCTGCGACAGCCACGTGTGCATGTGTTGGCGAGTATTCTCGTCGACGGGCTCTGCCTTGGAAATGCCGCAGGCGAAAAAGCCGAGACGCGAAGCCTCGGCTTTAATGCTATTCGAAAGTCTTGAACTCATATCCTTCTCGCTTTAGATAGTCGAGCGCCTTGGGCAGTGCAGTGTGCAGTTTATTGATGCTTTTCAGAGAGTCGTGAAAAGTTATGATGGAGCCGTTGCGGGCATAGCGTATGACGTTGCGCAGCACATCCCGTTCGTTGAGCCATTTGGAGTAGTCGCGTGTAACGAGGTCCCACATCACAATGCGGTATTTGCGCTTCAGCCACAGGTACTGGTCCCAGCGCATCCAGCCGTGGGGAGGACGGAAGAGGTGCGAGTGGATCAGCTGGTTAGCCTTCTCTACATTCTGGGCATACGACCAGGCGCTGTGCCTGAGTCCTCCCCAGTGGTTGAAGGTGTGGTTGCCCACCTGGTGTCCCTCGTCGACTATCTGTTGGTACAGGTGTGGGTACTTACGTACGTTATCGCCAACCATGAAGAAAGTAGCCTTGACACCGTATTCCCTGAGGGTATCGAGGATGAAGGGCGTACTCTCGGGTATCGGACCGTCGTCGAAGGTCAGATATACCGAGTGCTCCTGACGGTTCATCCGCCAGGTGGCTTGTGGGTACATCCACCTAATCCACGGTTTTGGCTGTTCTATTATCATTCGTACATCAGTTGTCCGCCCTTGTTCTGGTACATGTTGCTGAAGGTGTTGAGAGTCTGGTAGAGCTGGTCTGCCCATTTCTGGTCAATCATGTCAGCCACGTCTACACATTCGTTCATGACGTACAGCTGTGTGAGGCACTCCTGCTGATATCCAGAGAGGGTGCTTCCCGAGAACGACATGTAGTAGCGCATGTACTGACGGCAGTTCTCGAAGACTGCGGCAAGAGCCTTTTTCGCTTCAGCCTTCATGCCTATCATGGCGTAGGCTTTGGCGATGTCTATGCCTCCGCTGAGGAAGTTCATCTGTACATTCTCGGCAGGAATCTGCTCTTCGGCGTACTTCAGGACTTTCTTCACTCGTTCCTGATAGCCTTCCTTGTGCTCGCTAATGAGATGGAGAGCCAACTGTGCAAACAGGCGACGGTGAGTGTAGCACATACGGGTTACCGTCTCGTCGAGGTATATGCCCTTGGTGTTTACTCCGCCATATTTGAAGCGGGTCATCATGTTGGTGTATATCTTCTCGGTATCGAAGTTCTTAGCTCCGTCTCCGGTAGTGGTAAACGGAGTGATTCGGTTGGCAAGACCTTCCTGAATGAAGTTGTCGCCGAGATTCATATAGTTGTCTGCACCAACGGTGATGGCAACATAGATAGGACGTATCCAGTTGGCATTGTTAATCATCTCAAGCATCATGAGGTCGCCTTTGTAGAGTGCTGCCTTACCCTTGAGCGAAATAACCATCTTGTCAGGAATAGAGTCGGATGCCAGCATCATGCCACTCTTGCGTACCGCCTCTTTGTCGATAGTGATGTAAACGGTGTCGGTAGGTATGAAGTGAGTATCCTTGTCTTGCGAACGTACCCAGTTTTTGAGTATGTTCGACAGTTCGAAGGGCTCATCTCCGAAACGTTTTTTTGCATATTCAGGAGATTCCTTGTAAAGCTCAAGTACCTGTTCTTTTGCTTCAGGAACCACCTCGACATACTCATTAGTGCCTGCGCAATAGTCGAGTCGGGGCCATGTTATGGGCAGCGAAGGAGAGTCGTAAGCAGGACGCACCATCTGGTCGATATACCAGTCGGTCTGCAGGTAGCTCAGGTTGCAAACCCTTGCGTCTGTCCTGACCCCTTCAGTGTCCTGGTTGTACCACAGCGGGAACGTGTCGTTATCTCCATTGGTGAAAATAATGGGATTTCCTTCGTCCTGCAATGTCATGAGGTAGTTCTGTCGTAAGTCGCGGCACGAATAGCGTCCGGAGCGATCGTGGTCGTCCCATGTCTGAGAAGCCATCTGTACGGGTACGAGTAGGCATGCTACACCAACCGCTGCTGCTATCGCCGCCGATTCCTTCTTGAGATAGCGGGCGATAAAGTCGATGATTGCAGCGACACCCATGCCGCACCAGATAGCGAAGGCGTAGAACGAGCCGGCGTAAGCATAGTCGCGTTCGCGCGGCTGCATCGGCGTTTGGTTAAGGTATATGACAATTGCCAGACCCGTCATGAAGAAGAGGAAGAACACTACCCAGAACTGGCGTATTCCCTTCTGTCCGCGGTATGCCTGCCAGAAAAGACCCAACAGACCGAGAATGAGCGGGAGGCAATAGAAGACATTATGTCCCTTGTTGTTCTTCAGGTCGTCAGGCAGGAGGTCCTGGTTACCAAGTCGGTTGTTGTCGATGAACGGAATACCAGTTATCCAGTTGCCGTTTTCCAGTTCTCCATTTCCCTGAATGTCATTCTGGCGGCCTGCGAAGTTCCACATGAAGTAGCGCCAGTACATGAAATTACACTGATAGGAGAGGAAGAAGAAAATGTTCTCCAGTTGCGAAGGCATGTGTACGGTGATGGGTTCGCCGCATCTGTCATAAGGAATGTCCCTGCCGCCACGAATCCACGAAGGTGCTCCAGACATCCAACTCTCGTAGGCTCCGGCTCTGCCAGAGTCGTGCATGCGCGGGAAGAACATGTTCTGTGCATAGACATACTTGTTCTTATGGTTTACTATGAAGTAGGAGTCCTTCTCGTCTTCCGAAGCTTTTTCCTTGCGCTGATAAATCGGTGCTCCCTGCTTCATACGGGGCTTGCAGTAGGCTCCGTCGACGTCGAACTCTACCTGTGTGGTATAAGCCTGTCCGTAGAGTAGGGGACTGTCGCCATACTGGTCGCGGCTGAGGTATGAACCGAGGGTGAAGATGTCCTCGGGGGAGTTCTGGTCCATCGGCGGATTGGCATCCGAACGAATGACGATGACGGCATAAGTAGAATAGCCAATCATAAGCATCAGCATGCAGAGCAATGCCGTATTCTTCATGCGTGCCGTTACGAGCAGCACCTTCTTCTTCGTTTCTTGCTGCATCGTCTTGAAGTTGAGTGCCAGCCAGAGAGCTGCAAGCACAATGACACCGATAACGACAGACGACCAGCCGTAGCCGTAGAACGGTATTCCGAGCATTGCAACAGAAGCAGTGAAAGCAATGTTCTGACGCTTTACACTATGGTCGTTCTGTGTCTCGTAGATAGCCCACAGCACAACGGCAGTGAGAAGGATGATATAGACGATGAGTCCGGTGTTGAAGGCAAAGCCCAGTTGGTTGACGAACAGCAGTTCGAACCATCCTCCGACGGTAACGATGCCAGGAACTACTCCGTAGAGAATAGCGGCAACGATGACAAACGAGATGAACAGGGCAATGAGTGAACCCTTGAGGTCGGCATTCGGGAAACGGCGATAGTAGTAAACCAGTACGATTGCCGGCACACAGAGCAGGTTAAGCAGGTGAACGCCAATCGACAGACCTGTCATATACATGATAAGCACCAGCCAACGGTCTGAGTGAGGCTCGTCGGCGTGGTCTTCCCATTTCAGAATAAGCCAGAAGACGACAGCCGTGAAAGCCGAAGAATAGGCGTAAACCTCGCCCTCAACGGCAGAGAACCAGAAGGTGTCGCTGAACGTGTATATCAGTGCTCCCACCATACCGCTTGCCTCAATGGCAATGAGTTTTGCCAACGAGAGTTCTTCCCATCTGTCGATGAGCAGTTTGCGAGTGAGGTGGGTGATGCTCCAGAAGAGGAACAATATACACGTTGCGGAGAGCAGTGCACTCATTGTATTCACCATTCGGGCAACCATAGACGGGTCGCTTACCAACTGGGTGAACAGATTGGCGGTAAGCATGAAGAAGGGTGCCCCCGGCGGATGTCCTACTTCCAGTTTATAACCAGTAGTGATAAACTCCGGACAGTCCCAGAACGAAGCTGTCGGCTCTATTGTGGAGCAATAAACAACGGCAGCAATCACGAATGCCACCCATCCGAGGATGTTGTCCACTAATCTGAATTGTTTCATCTTTGCTTTCAATAACTATTTTACAGCCTGCAAAGGTACGTAATTTACTTCGAACAACGAAGATATGGAAGTTAAAGAATTAAAATAGTGCCGCTATTCCTTTGGCTCCATATATGAGCACGATATATCTCAGTACCTTGCCGATAGTGATAGAGGTGAAAGAAATCGGAATGTTGGCCCGCATCAGTCCAAGCAGGATTGTTATGGCACTTCCGAGGAACGGAATGAAGGCAAAAAAGCCCATCCAGGCTCCTCTGCCCGCCATGAACCGCTGGGCTTTGTCGAGGTCTGCCTTCTTGACGTGCAGATAGTGCTCTATCCATTCGAGGTTTCCCATTCGTCCCACTGCGTAATTGAACATAGAGCCAAGGACATTTCCTATTGAACCATATACAATAAGCCCGTTGGCATCGAGTCCGGCGGCAAGCAGGGCAAGCATCACCGCTTCGCTGCTGAAGGGGAAAAAGGAGCCTGCAAGGAACGCAGCCACAAGCATTCCCCAATATCCATATCCTGTAAGGAGGTCTATGACAGCCTGCATGTATTCACAATTAGGAAAAAGAAAATGGATATCGATGATACAAGGAATAAAATGTTTGACAGCCTGCTGGAGGTGAGAGTCGCAATATGGGCTATCAGCGGACTGACGGAAACAGTCAACAGAGGCAGGAGGATAGCTCTGTCACCAGGGAACAGAACGAGCATAACCAGCAGGAACAGTTGTATGTAGATAAAGAAATAGTACAGCAGTCGCACCCTTATCTTATCACGATAACTGTATCTTATGAAGTGTATGCTACCGATAAGCCCCAATAACACAAGAACAGCAGCGTATACCAGTTCGTTTGTTGTGACGCTACTGAAATCTGCTATCGCCGAAGGAATGAAATCGTTGAAGAAACCGGTGAACAGAGTTGCATCTTGGCGATAAAACGCAATAGCGGCGACAAACCAATAGGGCGTCAGCAGTCCGAAGATCGAGGCGGCGTAGGTCTTTATGTTCGCGTTCATTATCAGGGATGCCATCATAATCCAAAGGAACGGCACGATGAAAAGAATCCTTATGTACAACATGCTTATCAGTGACAGGCAGATAAAGGCATAGAAAGTGTAGCCCGTTGATTGCCTGTCCTGGTAGCATCGGAAAATGAGGAAGACGAACAGAATGGACAGGAACTGACACATCGCCCCTCGGAGGGTCAGTGTGTCAAAGATAATCAGTGTCGTGAATATCAGGAAAGAGCAGGACACCATTCGGCTGTATACGCGAATAAGTGAATTCTCGTTGTTCACGATAACCATCATAAGGGTGGAGAGTGCGACAATGGGGAATTGCCAGCCGATAGGCTCCCACTGGCGAATCCACAGTCCTGCCAGCCACAGTCCCAATATGAGTGTGGCTGTCACAGGCAACGTGTTCCTGCTCTCAGCAATTCTGTTCTGAATATACCTCACTTGAGAAGGTCCTTACCAATATCTCTGCGATAATACTTGCCGTCGAACTTAACCAGTTCGGCTGTCTGCATAGAACGTGCCAATGCCTCGCGCTGGTCTTTTCCGTATGAGGAGATGGCAATTACACGACCTCCGTTGGTTACCAGACGTTCACTCTTAATGGCTGTGCCTGCATGGAAAAGGATAGACTCTTCCTGCTTCTTTATCGTTATGGGCAGTCCCTTCAGGTATTCCTCAGGATAGCCTTCGCTGACAAGCATGACGCAAACGGCAGCCCTCTCGTCGAATTCGATGTTGCGTTTGTCGAGATCTCCTCTGGCAACACCCTCAAAGAGGTCTACGATGTCACTCTTAAGTCGAAGCATAACACTCTCTGTCTCAGGGTCTCCCATGCGGCAGTTGTACTCAATGACCATTGGCTCGCCCTTGACGTTGATAAGTCCGAAGAAGATAAATCCTTTGTAGTCTATATTCTCCTCGCGGAGTCCGTCGACGGTTGGACGTATGATACGCTCCTCAACCTTCTGCATCCATTCCTTGGTTGCAAAGGGAACCGGAGAGACAGAGCCCATGCCGCCGGTATTCAGTCCGGTGTCTCCCTCGCCGATGCGCTTGTAGTCTTTTGCTTCTGGCAGAATCTTGTAGTGCTCACCGTCTGTCATTACGAACACCGAGCACTCTATACCGCTGAGGAATTCCTCGATAACCACTCTCGACGATGCATTGCCGAATTTGCCGGTAAGCATTTCCTTAAGTGCCCGTGTCGCTTCTTCGAGGGTGGGGAGGATAAGCACGCCCTTGCCGGCACACAGTCCGTCAGCCTTGAGCACGTAGGGTGGCTGGAGAGTCTCCAGGAAGCGTAATCCTTCGGTCAGGTGCTCCCCGTCAAAAGTCTCATATTGCGCTGTAGGGATGTTGTGGCGTTTCATGAAGCCCTTTGCGAAGTCCTTGGAGCCTTCAAGTACTGCTCCTTCCTTGGAAGGACCTATTACAGGGATGTTGCTCGTGCGCGGGTCGTTCTTGAAATCGTCGTAGATTCCTTTTACCAATGGCACTTCGGGACCTACGACAACCATATTGATGCCCTTCTTAACGATGAAGTCCTTAAGACTTTCGAAGTCGTCTACCTTAATGTCCACGTTGGTGCCACTGTCGCTTGTTCCTGCGTTTCCTGGTGCGATATATAGTTTCTCTACTCGCTCGCTCTGAGCAATCTTCCACGCCAGTGCGTGCTCTCTGCCGCCACTGCCTAACAATAGTATTTTCATTGATGTCTCTTATTTTTGGTCCTGCAAAGGTATATATTATTTTTGAATTGTACAAATTCGTCGAGTAGTTTCACCCTCAGCAACTTCATTACTGCAAAATACAGTAAAACTGCGATTATTACTCTTATCGGAAACAAAATATAAGGCGATGAAGTGAACGAGGACATGAAGTAGGTGGCAATCATTACTGCTAAGGCTATCAGACAGAAGGGTAGGGTGTCGGCAAACATTTGGAGAACGGACACTCTGATGAGGTGATGCGCAAGTAATTGCCAGACAAGGAGATAGGCAATGGTGAGCAGTGTATAGGCTGTTACCATAATGATTATTCCGTGTGAGGCAAGGGCAAGCACCACGGCTATCTGAAGCGCTATTTGAACAATGTTGGTCCAGAGATAAAGGTCTGACCGCCCCTGTGAGATGACGAGGTTCTGGAAGAGAGTGTAGAACGGCATGAATGCACCGCCAATACACAATATCCGTAGCAGAGGAACGGCATCTTTCCACTGTTCGCCAATAGTGATGAAGATGAACTCATCGGCTACCAATGCCAGTCCAAACATGACGGGGAAAGACATGAATGCCGTAAAGCGCAGCATCTTCCGGAATACCCGCTGTTCGCGTTCGCCGTCGTCTGCCACTTCTGCCAAAACGGGTTGAGCCACCTGTGCTACGGTGCCGCTGACGAACGAGTGCGCCATAGTGTTCCACTTCGATGCCTGGCTGTAATTACCCACGTCGCGGATGGGGAGAAGACGTCCGAAAATAAATGTCAACACATGTTGGGAAACGGTGTTTAATATGTTGGTAAACAGTAGCTTAACGGCAAAGGGGAACATCCTTCTTACGGGTTCGAAGTCTATGTGCAGCGACGGGCGCCATCTCGAATACCTCAAGCGTACGATGTTGGTTACTGATATATAGATTATCTGTTGCCATGCCAGACTCCAATATCCGTAGCCGAGCAGGGCAAGTGTGATGCCGGCAGTGCCTGAACACACCAGAGCCACGAATCCGATAATTGCTGTTTCGCGAATCATCAGGTTCTTTACCAGCCACGCATTATGTGCTATTCCCAGCGATGCAATAACAAAAGACAGAAAAACCAGACGTGACACTCCAACCAGACACTCCTGATGGAAGAAGCGTGCTATCAGCGGGGCGCACGCGAAGAGGACAGCATAGATACAAACCGAAGCAATAACATTGAACCAGAATACGGAATTGTAGTCGTTGGCCTTGGGGCGATGAATGTTGATAAGTGCCTGGGTGAAGCCTGCCGCCTGTAGATTGCCGGCGATGGCAGTGAATATCGTTAATACTCCTACGATACCATAGTCAGTTGGTGACAGAAGTCGTCCAAGGAAAATGCCAATAATGAGATTGAGCAGCTGAGTAGATCCGTTGCTCAGCATGCCCCAGAATAGACCTTTGGCAGTTTTCTCCTTCAGTGAACTCATTTGCGTCGCACGTCAAAAACCTGTCCGGTATGATTGGTTGTAAGAACTTTCACCGTTGCTTCAGCCACTTCCTGTGCCGACAGGAGTGAGTCTTCGGGTTCTATACCGAAGTTGTGCTGTCGCATCGGGGTCTTTGTCCGTTCGGGATTTATGCAGTTCACGCATATCCCGTCAGTCTCCCATTCCTGGGCAATAGCCTGAACGAAGTTTACAATGGCTGCCTTTGTTGATGAGTATATAGAATAGAACGCGCGCCCGCGAGTATAGGAACTGCTGGTGAAGAAAATCAGGCGTCCGTTGGTGTCGCGCAGGTATTTGTGCGACTCAATGGCTACGTTTACCGTTCCCATGTAGTTAGTGCGAAGAGCCAGTTCGATGTCTTCCTCGGAAGTCGACAGCAGCGGTTCTTTGTTCAGTATTCCAGCGGTATTTATTACGTAGTCTATGCGATGTTCCTTGTCTGCCACCGAGCGGAGCGCTTCGGCTACCTGGCTGCGCAGACCAACGTCTACAGAGTTCTGACTGCGTGAGAAACTGTAAACCTTTGCTCCAAGCTGTTGCAGCAGTCGGACCGTTTCAAGACCTATGCCATAGCTGCCGCCAAAGACCACAGCCACTTTGCCTTCCATAGACACCCCTTCGAGCGAAAGTCCCTCGGTGCCGCTCTGTCTCAGCTGGAAGAACTTGTCCATCATGTAGGTGTCCTCCTTGTAGGTGAGTTTCATGTTGCTTCCTTCGCCCTCGACGACAAAAATAGGAGTGGTGGGGAGGTATTTCATAACGACGCCGCAGTCGTCAGTAACTTTGAACTCGGGGTCTTGAAGCGCTATGTCGTATGCCGCACGTATAGTCTCAAGACGGAATGCCTGTGGGGTCTGTCCCCGGCGCAGACGTGAGCGGTCGGGAATGTTAGAGATGAAGTCTCCGTCAACCTCTATGATGGTGTCTGCCGAGGGCAGTGCCACATTTATTGCGTCATACTTGTCAAGTGCCTCCACCACATCATCGATTATCCGCTGACTCACCAGCGGACGTACAGCGTCGTGGAAAATCAGCCTTACGTCCTTTTGTCCCTCGTATGCGTAAATTGCCGAGAGGCTCGAGTCGTAGCGCTCCTTTCCACCCTTCAGTATCTTCTTTACCTTCTTCCACCCGTTTTTCAGTATGAGGGTTTCGAACTCAGAGATATAGAAAGCGTTGCTGACGATGGCTATCTCGTCAATCTTCGAATTATGTTCAAAGGTGTCGATGGTGTGCTCCACTACCATTTTTCCAGCAACCTTGAAAAACTGTTTGGGCGTTGACAGACCGAGTCTTTTGCCTACACCGCCCGCAAGAATCACCGCTACATTCATTGTCTGCTTATCTTTTTGCGGCAAAAGTACACAAAAAAAGCGAATAAGCGAGCGGTAAGCAGAAGTTCGTGTGTTAAATAATTATAAATCTTGGGTCCTGTAGTGGAGCCAAGAATGTTTTTCGAAGAAAAAGCACTACCTTTGCAACCCGATTGTAGAGGGGCCGTATAAGAACCCCCGAGGGCGGAGTGTAAATAGCAGCCTACCGAAAGGTCGTTGCGGTTTGTGAATCTCCTGCTCACTGGCAGACGGAGAGTCTGCTCGTTTCCAGGTACGTGAAGCCAGGCGCACTCGGATGGCGACATATCCGCAGTATAAATAAAACGTTTTAGTAACACATTTAAAATTTTATGAACACTTTAAGTTACAAGACTATTTCCGCTAACAAGGAAACAGCTAAGAAGGAGTGGGTCGTTATCGATGCCACTGATCAGGTTGTTGGTCGTCTGTGCTCTAAGGTAGCAAAGCTGATCCGCGGAAAGTACAAACCAAACTTCACTCCTCACGTAGATTGTGGAGACAATGTGATTATTATCAATGCTGCCAAGGTGGTATTCACTGGCAAGAAGGAAACCGACAAGGTTTACACACGTTACACGGGTTATCCTGGTGGTCAGCGCTTCAACACTCCCGCAGAGTTGCGTCGCCGTCCCGATGGTATGGACAAGATTCTCCGTCACGCCGTAAAGGGTATGCTTCCCAAGGGTCGTCTCGGTCGTCAGCTCATCGACAATCTGTATGTTTACAATGGTACAGAGCATCCACACGAGGCTCAGAAGCCCAAGGCAATTGATATTAACCAGTATAAATAAAAGTAGAAGAAAATGGAAGTAATTAACGCAATAGGTCGCCGTAAGAGTTCTGTTGCTCGTGTATACATGAGTGAGGGAAGCGGCAAGATCACAATCAATAAGAAAGACCTGACTGAGTATTTCCCCTCAGCCATTCTCCAGTACGTTGTAAAGCAGCCTCTGAACCTGCTCGAAGTTGCTGAGAAGTATGATATCAAGGCAAACCTCGACGGTGGCGGTTTCACAGGTCAGAGCCAGGCACTGCGCCTCGCTATTGCTCGCGCACTGGTAAAGGTTAACGCTGATGACAAGAAGGCACTGAAACTGCAGGGCTTCCTCACCCGCGATCGTCGTGAGGTTGAGCGTAAGAAGCCGGGTCAGCCGAAGGCACGTCGTCGCTTCCAGTTCAGTAAGCGTTAAACCACTGAACAGTTTAGTATCTAAACAGGTGAGACTCTGGCTAGTTAATCTAGAAAATCTAGTCTGTCTAGAAAATCTAGTCTGTCTAGAAAATCTAGTCTGTCTAGAAAATCTAGAACTTCTAGACTACCCGCCGGTTGATCTAGCAAAGATTAAAAAAGAAAGTAAACAACAACATTAAAAAAAAGAAAAAGAAAATGGCAAGAACAAATTTTGATCAGTTGCTTCAGGCTGGCTGTCACTTCGGTCACCTCAAACGCAAGTGGAACCCCGCTATGGCTCCCTATATCTTCATGGAGCGTAACGGTATTCATATCATCGATCTTCACAAGACCGTAGACATGATTGACGTAGCAGCAAATGCTTTGCGTCAGATTTCTAAGAGCGGTAAGAAGATTCTCTTCGTTGGTACCAAGAAGCAGGCTAAAGACGTTATCGCAGAGAAGGCTACCTCTGTAGGTATGCCTTACGTAACAGAGCGTTGGCCGGGCGGTATGCTTACTAACTTCCCGACAATCCGCAAGGCAGTGAAGAAGATGGCAAGCATCGACAAGATGATGAACGACGGTACTTATTCTAACCTCTCTAAGCGTGAGATCCTCCAGATCAGCCGCCAGCGTGCTAAGCTCGAGAAGAACCTCGGTTCTATCGCTGACCTGACACGTCTGCCCAGCGCACTCTTCGTAGTTGACGTAATGAAGGAGCACATCGCTGTCAAGGAGGCTGTACGTCTCGGTATTCCCGTATTCGCTATCGTTGATACCAACTCTGACCCCAAGGACATCGACTTCATGATTCCCGCTAACGATGATGCTAAGGATTCTATCGACGTAATCCTGAGCGCTTGCTGCGATGCAATCAACGAAGGTCTCGAGGAGCGCAAGGCAGAGAAGGCTGACGAGAAGGCTGCTAAAGAGCAGGCTGAAGAGGCAGAGGATGCTAAGCCCAAGCGTGCACGCAAGACCCGCAAGGAGGCTGACGCTGAGGCTCCCAAGGCTGAGGCTAAGGCTGAAGAGCCCAAGGCAGAAGAGGCTCCCGCAGCAGCAGAGGAAGAGGCTCCCGCAGCTGAGTAAGTAAAATAAAAAGGTAAAAAAGTAAAAAGGTAAAATTATGGCAATTTCAATTGACGATATCAAGAAACTTCGCGCTATGACCGGTGCCGGTCTTGCTGATGTAAAGAAGGCACTGACCGAGGCAGAGGGCGATTTCGACAAGGCTAAGGAGCTGCTCCGCGAGCGCGGACTGGCTATCGCTGCTAAGCGTTCAGACCGTGAGACAGCCAACGGCTGTGTTCTCGTAAAGGTAGAGAACGGTTTCGGTGCTACTATCGCACTGAAGTGTGAGACAGACTTCGTGGCTAACGGTGCTGACTTCATCGCACTGACACAGAGCATCCTCGATGCAGCTATTGCTAACAAGTGCAAGACTCTTGACGAGGTTAACGAACTGACTCTCGCTGACGGTCAGAAGGTTAAGGATGCTGTAACACAGCGTTCTGGTATCACCGGTGAGAAGATGGAACTCGACGGCTACCTCGTACTCGAGGGTGAGAACATCGAGGCATACGACCACATGGGCAAGCACACTCTGGCTACAATGGTTCAGCTCAACAAGGCTAACGCAGAGGTAGGTCACAAGCTTGCTATGCAGGTTGCAGCTATGAAGCCCGTTGCTCTCAATGCTGACAGCGTTCCTCAGGCAGTTCTCGACGAGGAGTACAAGACTGCTGTTGAGAAGACTAAGCTTGAGCAGGTAGAGAAGTATGTTGAGTCTGTACTGAAGAAGGCTGGCATCAACCCCAACCTCGTTGACAGCGAAGACCACATCGAGTCTAACATCAAGAAGGGCTGGCTCACAGAAGAGGACGCTCAGAAGGCTCGCGAACTGAAGGAGAAGGCAGCTGCAGAGAAGGCAGCCAACCTGCCCGCTCAGATGATAGAGAATATCGCTAAGGGTCGTGTTGCTAAGTTCCTGAAGGAGAACTGTCTGGTAGACCAGGAGTTCCAGTTCGGTGATGGCGACAAGGCTACAGTCACAATGTGGATGCAGGCTCAGGACAAAGAGCTCCAGATTGTAGACTTCAAGCGCTTCACTCTGGCTGCTGAGTAAACAGTAATAGTCAATCAATAGTAAAAAAGGAGCAGCCCGCTGCTCCTTTTTTATTCTAGGAAGTCTAGACATTCTAGACATTCTAGAAAATCTAGAAAATCTAGTTAATCTAGTAAAATTATAACCGCAATGAAAATCTTCGCAATCGGCATGAACTATCTCCGGCACAACCAAGAGTTGGATGGCAAAGCCTACAAACCCTCCGAGCCGGTAATATTCACCAAGGCAGACTCTTCGCTACTGAAGGACCGCAAACCTTTCTTCCTGCCAACAGAACTGGGACAGGTGGACTACGAGACCGAAGTGGTGGTGCGCATCTGCCGCTTGGGAAAGAGCATCCCCCAGAAGTTCGCCCATCGCTACTATGATGCCGTAACTTGCGGCATCGACTTCACCGCGCGTGACCTTCAGCGCCGTTTGCGCGAGAACGGGCAGCCGTGGGATCTCTGCAAAGGATTCGATGGGGCTGCAGCAATCGGTGAGTGGGTGCCCGTAGAGAAGTTTCGCGACATCCAAGCCATACATTTCCATCTTGACATTAACGGCAACACCGTTCAAGAAGGATGCACCAGTGACATGCTCTTCCGTGTCGACGAATTGATTTCCTACATCAGTCGCTACTTCACTCTTAAGACAGGCGACCTCATTTATACCGGTACCCCCGTTGGCGTCGGACCGGTACAAATAAACGATCACCTTGAAGGCTGGCTCGAAGACCGCAAAGTACTTGAGTTTAACGTCAAGTAGTTTGTATAGGACATAGTATACAATAAATTGGCGGCTGGTACGTTATTTTAATCGAATAATGTTTATTAGACGCTATATACTGATGTGGATGCTGTTGCTGACGAGCCTTGTAGGCTTGGCTCAGCAGCGATTCTGTAACCTTACGGCAGACGACGTGAGGATAGACTCGCTGTTGCCCGAATTCGCATGTGCAATACCCTTGGGCACTGCCTGGCAGGACTCCACATACACCGTTTCGATAAAGTATCCGGAGTTTATGGATATGAGTGCGGCGGACGTTGCCAAGACAAAAAAACTTGTGCATAACGGTTTACCCGTTATGCCCGAAATAACGCAGCAGATAGTGGTGGAGCGCAAGAAGGCACGCATGGAGGTGGCGCTTACCCCGATAGTGTTCCGCGACGGACGATACAAGAAACTCGTCAGTTTCATGCTCGATGTCAAGGCGCAGCCCAAAAGCCGTATGAAGAAGGTTTCACAGGGCGGCACCAGGGCGGACGACAGTTCGGAGCGATATACGAATAAGTCTGTACTTAGCGAAGGTTCATGGGCTAAGATAAGTGTTGCCGCCACAGGTATTCACCAGCTGACTCCAGACGTCATCAGGGCTGCCGGCTTCAGCGATATCAACAAAGTGCATATCTACGGATATGGCGGAGCTCTGCAGCCCGAACTTCTTGACGGTGAGTATCTTGCAGACACCGACGACCTTAAGGAGGTAGAGCAGTGCATCGTGGGTGACAAACACCTGTTCTTTGCCAACGGAACAGTGACCTTCGAGGAGGGAGCCGAACGCGTACGCAACCCTTATTCAGACCTCGGCTACTATTTCATAACGCAGAACGACGAAGCGGTAAAGACCGTTTCTGAAGAGGCGTTCCTCAATGCACATTATCCAGCTGAGTTCCAGCGTCATACACTCTACGAGAAAGACGAGTATGCCTGGCTCGAGGGTGGGCGCAACCTTTATGAGAACACACCGATAGCAGAAGGAGCATCGCATACCTATACCGTTAATTCTCCCGTTCCCTCGGCAACAAGCAGCGAGATGCGAGTAAAGATCACAGCAGGGTCGAGAACCACAGCAGCAATAAGTATCGACGGCGTGGAAGTGGGACGGCTTAGCATCTCGCTATCGTCGTACGACATGGGTGGAGAAGCAACTGGAATATACACCCTCGAGGGAGCCCGTGAGAGTCATGATGTAACGATACGAACCATTTCGGGCGGACCTGTGCGTCTTGACTTCATCGACCTGCGCAGCGACGTTGCGGCTCCTGTTCCGTCGTTAAGCGCAACAACCTTCCCTTCAGCGGTATATGTGTACAACATAACCAATCAGAACCTGCATGCCGACAAAGACATACAGATGGTTATCGTTATACCCACTTCAGGAAAACTGCGTACGCAGGCAGAGCGGTTGAAGGCTTTCCACGAGGAGCATGACAATCTTAACGTTAAGATTGTTCCGGCAGATGAACTATATAATGAGTTCTCAAGCGGTACTCCCGATGCCAACGCCTATCGCCGCTACATGAAGATGCTCTACGACAAGGCAGGTATCGACGAGGCGAAGATGCCCCGATACATCGTTCTCTTCGGCGACTGCGCCTGGGACAACCGTATGCTTACAACGTCGATGAAGGACTATTCGACTGACGATTTCCTGCTCTGCTATGAGAGCGAGAACTCGTTCAGCAAGACCTACAGTTACGTGGACGACGGATATTTCTGTTCTCTCGACGACGGTGAGGGCGGAAAGGCACTTACGAGCGACAAACACGACATCGCCGTAGGACGCTTCCCCGTCCGCAATGCCGACCAGGCACAGATAATGGTAGACAAAGTTCTGGCATACGCCGCCAATGACAATTCTGCAGCATGGCAGAACACCATGATGGTGATGGGTGACGACGGAAACAACAACCTGCACATGAAGGATGCCGACGAGATGGCTAAGTGCGTGGAAGGACTCAACCCGGGCATGTATGTTAAGAGGGTGATGTGGGATGCCTACACCCGCGTATCCAGTTCTACGGGTAACCGATATCCCGACGTTGAAAAGGTGATAAAACAGCAGCAGAACGCCGGAGCGCTGATAATGAACTACAGCGGTCACGGTGCAGAGACGACGATATCGCACGAGACTGTTCTGAAAATCAACGACTTCCAGGAGTTTACCAATACCAACCTGCCGCTGTGGATTACCGCTTCGTGTGACATAGCACCCTTCGACGGGCAGAAACCGAATATCGGAGAAGAGACGGTGCTGAACAAAAAGGGTGGGGCGGTAGCTTTCTATGGTACTACCCGAACGGTGTACACCGACCGTAACCGCGCAATAAACCTTGCATTCCTCACCGCACTGTTCACGCCGCAGGACGATGGGACGTACATATCCCTTGGCGAAGCACAGCGAATAGCCAAGAATAACCTGATAACCACCGGACGCGACCGCACTCAGAACAAACTGCAATACTCGCTGCTGGGCGACCCGGCACTGGTGCTTCACATCCCGACGCTGAGGGTTGTGGTTGACAGTATCAACGGAGAGTCGGTAGACAAAGTGGCGCTCAGCCAGTTGCAGGCCGGAACGGTGGCTACGGTGAAAGGACACGTGGAGAAGGAGGCACAGCTTCACAGCGCATTCAACGGCATCGTGACGGCAATGGTACGCGACTCGAAGGAATTGGTGGTGTGCAAACTGAACAACACTACCGACGAGGGCGCGTCGACGCCTTACGAATATACCGACCGCACGAAGGTGCTCTATCAGGGAACCGACAGTGTCCGCGCTGGCCGCTTCGCCTTCTCTTTCGTTGTACCAAAGGACCTTAACTACAACGACGAGACGGGAATGATGAACTTCTTCGCCGTAAATACAGAACGCTCAGAGACAGCCAACGGGGCTTGGGAGAACTTCGTGGTAGGCGGAAGCGATGCAGAGAATTCCGACACCAAGGGACCGTCGATCTACTGCTATCTTAACTCGCCTTCGTTCGTCAATGGCGGCAATGTTAACAGCACGCCCTACTTCGTGGCAGAAATATCGGACAAGGACGGTATCAATACCACAGGCAACGGCATAGGTCATGACCTGGAACTGATAATCGACGGTGAGATGTCGCGCACGTACATTCTTAATGACTACTTTGCATACGATTTCGGCAGCTATACCAACGGAACCACCAGCTACAGCATTCCCGAACTGGAGGAGGGACAGCACCGCCTGAAGTTCCGCGCATGGGATATGCTGAACAACCCCACCACTACGGAACTGGCATTCAATGTGGTTCGTGGCTTGCAGCCTAACTTCATGAACGTCAGCCTGTCGCACAATCCGGCAAAAACTTCTACCAACTTTATCATCGTTCACGATCGTGTTGGCAGTAGTATAGACGTAGTAATCGATATTTTCGACATGAGCGGACGCCTGTTATGGAGCTTTGGCGAGAGCGGAGTGTCGCAGTCGGGAACCTATACCGTTGACTGGGATCTCACCGTGGGCAGCGGACGCCGCCTCAACACTGGCGTCTACCTCTATCGTGTCCGCCTGAGCAGCGACGGAAGCAGTCAGGCTTCTAAAGCAAAGAAACTCATAGTCATAAACAATAAATAGTCCCCTTGGGAGTTATCCTATATGCGTAACGAAAGCAACAAACGAATAGACGAGAATATGAAAAGAAACATTATATTATACCTGTTGACAGTTCTTCCCTTTGCAGCAATGGCGGAGGACAAGGAAGAGATGTTCGACCCCGTGCATACTGCAATAGTTTCTCAGACAATAGCCCCCGATGCCCGTGCCGGTGGTATGGGTGACGTGGGTGCTGCTACCGACCCCGACGTCAATTCGCAGTATTGGAATGCCGCTAAGTATCCGTTTGCCATCAGCCGTGCCGGAGTAGCAATCAACTATACTCCCTGGTTGCGCCAGTTGGTAAACGACATGTATTTGGCTAACGTTTCCGGCTACTATCGCATTGGTGACTACAGTGCTGTTTCGGCATCGCTGAACTACTTCTCGCTCGGTGAGGTGTATACCAGCGAGGCAGAGGGAGCAATGACAATCAATCCATACGAGTTTACGTTTGACGTGGCATACTCACTGATGCTTAGCGAGAAGTTCTCGTTGTCAGCAGGTGTGCGCTTCCTCTATTCAGACCTTACGTGGGACTATACAGAAGAGAAGGAGCCGGGCAAGGCTTTCGCTGCCGACCTGTCGATGTACTATAATGACTATCTGAACATAGGAAGTCGCGAGTGTCAGTTGGGCTTGGGTCTCGGTGTGCGCAACGTGGGTAGCAAGATTACCTTCGGCGGCGACGATAACAGCGAGTTCCTTCCCACTAATCTCCGTCTGGGTTTCTCGTTCATGGTGCCCATCGACGAGTACAATCGTTTCTCGATTGCTGCCGATGCCAACAAACTGCTCGTGCCGACATATCCTAAGCAGGAAGAAGGCGAGAGCACCGAGGCATACCAGCAGCGTGTGCAGAAAGACTACTACGACGTAAGTAGTATCAGTGGTATCTTCAAGAGTTTCTCTGATGCTCCCCGCGGTTTCAAGGAGGAGTTGGAAGAGGTTCAGTGGAGTGCCGGAGCCGAGTATGTCTATCACGACCAGTTCTCAATCCGTGCAGGTTATCACCACGAGAGCGAGTCAAAGGGTAACCGTAAGTACTTCACCGTCGGTGCCGGCTTCCGCATGAGTGTTTTCTCGCTCGATGCCAGCTACGTCATTGCTACAGCCAAGAGTAATCCGCTCGACCAGACGCTGCGTTTCACCCTCGGGTTTGATATGGATGGTATTAACGACCTGTTCAAGAGAAGATGATACGAGTAGGTTTCGGATATGATGTCCATCAGTTGGTTGAGGGACGCGAACTGTGGCTCGGCGGCATACGCATAGACCACACCAAGGGACTTCTCGGACACAGCGATGCCGACGTGCTTCTTCATGCTGTTGCCGATGCCCTGCTTGGTGCTGCCAACATGCGCGACATAGGTTACCACTTTCCCGACACATCTGACGACACCCTTGGTATGGACAGCAAAGTGATACTGCGCCGGGTAATGGAACTCATTGCAACTAAGGGTTACCGCTTCGTAAACCTCGACGCTACCATTTGTGCAGAGCGCCCCAAGATAAATCCTCACGTTGAGGCTATCCGTAAATGCATGGCAGAGGTAATGGGCACAGATCCCGACAGCATATCCATCAAGGCTACGACAACCGAGAAACTCGGCTTCACTGGACGCGAAGAGGGCATCAGTGCCTATGCCGTAGTTTTGATTGAAAAAGACTAAAATAGTTGTTGTTTTCGCACACAACGCTTGATTTAAATCAATAAAAGCTGCTTTTTTGTTCCTTTTCCCATTAAATATTTGCTTTGGGGGCAGTTTTCGTTGTACCTTTGCAGTGTCTTCAAGAGGAAGACGTTTAAAAGGTTAATAGATTGTTTAGGTTAGTAGTAATAGATTTAGGTTTTTAGTTATTAAGATTAAGGTAAGTTTTCATGATTGTTGAAACGGATGACAATGGTAACCGTGAGGCTATCATTTGAATCAGAAAAGGATTTTTAGTTAAACATAGTTTGATGCGCTGCAGCTCGTGAAGAGTTGTAGCGCGTTTTTTTTGTTCTATGTTTTATGGCTTGGCTTACGAGTAGAGGAATCGCTTGATGCTCTTCTTGGGCGTCTTCTCGAACTCTTCCTCGTAGATCTCCATTGAGGTGAGTTTGGAGTATACGGGCAGGGTATTGTTGAGTTCCTGACGGTTCTCTTCCATTATGTGCACCAGGTCTTCCTTGCCGAGTCCCATGTTCTTGGCTTCGTCGTAGTCGGGATATACCAGTCCAACGAGTTTGTCGTCGCGTTGTACTACGATACTTTCAACAACGAGAGGCATTGAGTTGAGCTTGTCCTCTATCTCCTCGGGGTAGATGTTCTGTCCGCTGGCACCGAGGAGCATGTTCTTAGAGCGTCCCTTGATGAAGACGTTGCCCTGGGCATCCATTGTGCCGAGGTCGCCGGTGTGATACCAGCCCTCCGAGTCGAGAGCCTGGCGTGTAGCCTCTTCGTTCTTGTAGTAGCCCAGCATGACGTTGAGTCCTCGGGTGAGTATCTCGCCCGGAACATTCTCGGGGTCGGGGCTGTCGATTTTCACTTCCATGTGTACTACGGCACGTCCGCACGAGCCAGGCATGAAGTCCTCCCATCCCGCGTAGCAGATAATCGGGGCACACTCGGTGGCTCCGTAGCCAACGGTATAGGGGAAGCCGATGCGGTGGAGGAACATTTCCACCTCCTGGTTGAAGGCTGCTCCACCGATGATTACCTCGTGGAAGGCACCGCCGAAGGCGTTCACTACTTGTTCGCAAATCTTCTCGCGCACCTTCTTTGAGATTACGGGCATATTGAGCAACAGCCGCATGCGGTTGTTCTGAATCTTGGGGAATACGCGCTTGCGGATAATCTTCTCGATTACGAGTGGTACGGCGATGATGATTATGGGCTTTACGTCGGCGAATGCCTGCGCTATGATTGCCGGTGAGGGTACGCGCGTGAGGTAGTAGACGTGGCATCCCGAGATGAACTCGTAGATGAACTCGAAGGACATTCCGTACATGTGTGCCATTGGCAGTATGCTGATAACGCGGTCGCCTTGCTTGATTACCTTGCCGAGCACTTCGTTGGCGAAGTCGGCATTGCTCCAGATGGCGCGATAGGGGATCATCACTCCCGTTGAGAATCCCGTCGTGCCGCTGGTGTAGTTGCTGCGTGCCAGCTCGTCAGGACTCTGCTCAATGTA
>JAFTFC010000222.1 GCA_017449725.1 Prevotella sp.
ACGGCAGGCGAAGTCATCGTTCCATCGCCGTTGCCAACATATGGAGCGTATGCAAAAAACGAGAGGTAGTTATGTGTCTGAGAACCTATTGCGCCGGCATTGTCTGCAGGATTATTGTCATTGGGCCAGTATTTAATTGGTTCGTAGGTCCAGGCATACAGGTCATTGCCCAATCCGTCGGTACCCACAGGAACATATGACAATTGCTCATTGTACATAAAATTGGGAATGGTTGATGCACTAGCCGTTGCCCAATTGGAATTGCCTGTATAGTATGCATATACACCGACGAAACGGCTTCTCAAATCGTTCACGTCATTCACTGGTCCGACCGTACCAGCACGGCTCACTGCCTCCATCTCACCATATGTTGGTTCAAAAGTAACAGGAAGAGGCTGCTCACCGGGAACTTCTGTTGTACCCCCGATGCCGTCACTGCCTGCACATGCCGCCAAGAACAGCGCAAGACCAAGTATGATTGAGTATTTGTAGTTCGTTCTTTTCACTTTGATATCTCCAGATTACCTTGCAAAGGTAGTAATAAAAATGAAAAGTGAAAAATTAAATATTAAAAAAATATGGTTAAGCCATAATTTTTCTTTCGTTTTATACGTCTACCCTTTAATAGCTCATTTCATTATTAACATACATAAAAATAAGGAAGCCCAAAAAGACTTCCTTATTAAGATTGTAAATCATCAACTTAGCACTGAGCAAGTTTGCCGTCAGAACCGAGTACTTCCTTAATCTTGTGGATGTACATCTTCTTCATGTTCTCACGAGCTGGCTTCAGATACTGGCGAGGATCGAAGTGTTCGGGATGCTCTGCGAAGTACTTACGAACGGCTGCGGTCATTGCCAGACGAGAGTCTGAGTCAATATTAATCTTACATACAGCGCTCTTCGAAGCCTCGCGGAGTTGCTCCTCGGGAATACCTACTGCATCGGGAAGATTTCCACCATACTTGTTAATAGTATCCACCTCGTCCTGAGGAACAGAGGAAGAGCCGTGGAGTACGATGGGGAATCCTGGGAGTTTCTTCTCTATCTCATGCAGCACATCGAATGCCAATGGAGGAGGAACAAGCTTACCCGTCTTCGGGTCACGTGTACACTGCTCGGGCTTGAACTTATATGCTCCGTGAGAGGTGCCTATAGAGATTGCCAGTGAATCACATCCTGTGCGGGTTGCGAAGTCGATAACTTCCTCGGGCTTTGTGTAGTGAGACTCCTCTGCTACTACTTCATCCTCAACACCGGCAAGGACACCGAGCTCGCACTCTACTGTTACATCGTGCTGATGAGCATACTCTACAACCTGACGCGAAATCTTGATATTCTCCTCATAAGGCAGTGAAGAACCATCATACATAACAGAAGAGAAGCCCATGTCGATACAATCCTTACAGAGTTCGAAGCTATCACCATGATCAAGGTGAAGTACAATCTCTGGATGCTCACAGCCAAGTTCCTTGGCGTAAGCCACAGCACCTTCTGCCATATAGCGGAGAATTGTTGCGTTAGCATAGTTACGGGCACCCTTTGAAACCTGCATAATAACAGGTGACTTTGTCTCTACAGCTGCCTGAACGATAGCCTGCATCTGCTCCATAGTGTTGAAATTAAAAGCAGGAATAGCATAGCCTCCAGCTACCGCTCTTTTGAACATCTCACGGGTGTTCACCAAACCTAAGTCTTTGTAATTAACCATAAATTATAAAACTATTTAAAACTACTATTTAAAAATAACTACTTTTCAATCATTTTCCAAATACCTGCTGCACAGGCACCACCAACGAACGGACCTACAATGAATATCCAGAGGTTAGCCAATGCTGTACCGCCCTGGAAGAGAGCCGGACCAATAGAGCGAGCAGGGTTAACCGATGTACCTGTGTAACGGATGCAGCACAGATGAACGAGCACGAGAGCCAGACCGATAGCCAGGCCTGCGAGATTATTGGTAGCACCGTTAGTCTTGCTTGTGGCACCGAGGACTACGAGCACAAAGACGCATGTGAAGAAGATCTCTGCCAACAGTCCGCCGAGCATAGGAATAGTGCCGGCTCCATTAGCCTGAAGATCATTGGCACCAGTACCCTCGAGTCCTGCTGAAGTGGTGAGAACATAGAGAACAGCCGAACCTATAATGGCTCCGACAACCTGGCTTACCATGTAGCCACAAGCCTCCTTTGCCTTCATACCTCCTGTGAGCCATACTCCAAGAGTAATGGCAGGATTGATGTGGCATCCTGAAACACCACCGATAGTGTAAGCCATGGCTACAACAGCCAGACCGAAGGCGAGAGAAGTTCCGATTACTGTTTCGGGATCTGCATTATTACAACCTAAAGAAACGGCTGCGCCGCAACCCATGAGCACGAGTACCATTGTACCTACTGCTTCTGCTAAATACTTTTTCATATTAATTGTTTTTAAAGTTAATACCTAATTCTTTGCAAAAGTACTTATTTATTTTGAATTCAGCAAACTTTAGGGCATAAAAAATGGTCTACCGCCGTAGACCTAATCTTGTTAACCTTAAATCTAATACTATGAAAAACACGATGCAAAGGTAATGTGTTTTCGTACACAATACAAGAAATTAAGGTATAAATTTCTGATTTTGAGCGAATTTTTGATTTAAATCAATTTTTGGGCAGTAAGACCACTGCTTCTTGCTTCATACCATCCATCATTATCTTAAGTGGTTTAGAGAACCGCACATGGCGCACAAAATCAGTCTCTTCGACGGCTTCCATGGAATCGAGAAGCGGTTTCTGGAGAACTCCGTCGCCGTTGAAGTCATTGATTGTGAAATATCCTACACCAAAAGAGGTAAGGTTCTGAAAGAAGTGAGTACCCTGGGATGGATCTACACGATAGTTCTGCAAACCTTGCTCCACAATAATACGGGCTGCAGAAATGTGCGGCCACTTCACAGGAATGCCAAGCCAATAGTCGCTGGAGCCCCAACGACCTGGACCAATTAGGATATAGTTCTCACCACGGTCAAGGAAACGGCGATTGATCTGTTCTATCTCATCGGCTATCTTCGGGTTGTTCATGGCCGTAAAGTCGTCGTCTGTCTTTACGTAGACAACATCTACCACATCCTCGGAGATACCATGACCGAGGGAATGATTGCTACGCAAGAGGCACTCACTGTCGGGAATAGACTGCAAGTCTTCCTCGAGAACTTGCTTAGAGTCGACGATTGGTCTAATCTGAAGGAGGTAGTACTCAGCAGTGCGGTCGTCGTTGACATTGCATGCCAACTCTATCTCGACGGGTCGCCGCATGGCTTCGCTACCGTACTTCATGGACATCTGGAGAAGTTCTGGCAGCGGAATGATGCCGTGCTGTAGGACCCCTGTCAGGGAAATAATTTTGCGACCGCCCTCATAATATCCGTCGCGAATCACTTGATCGTAGGGGTCAAAGGTGGAAGCGATGTAACGCAGAGAACCGTCTTTGTCGGCTTCCTTGACCTTTAGTTTCTTGATATTGAAGGCATCGTCTACCTTGAAGTCGCCCGTAACATGATCCATGTCGAGTGCATAGAACTGTGTCTGTGTCTCCTTCAAAGCTATTTCCATCTCTGACATCTGAAGCACCTGGGTGGGATGGTAAGGACAAACACGCAAGGTCTGTCCTCCGTCAACAATGTACTTGCCAAGTCCGAGGGCAAGCGATGCTATTCCCTCCTCAGCAGTCTCATCATTGATAGGATAGTAATTGAGCGAACGAAGCACGCCGCTAATCGTGGGATAGTAGTTGGAACCGTGTTGCTGACCAACCACTTCCTGCAAGATAACAGCCATCTTCTCCTGATCTATGACATTACTCGTGGCTGTCATGTAAGCCTTTGAATCTTTGTAGTAAACTGAGGCATAGACACTCTTTATTGCCGCTGCAAGCATTTGTAGCATCTGATACTTATCATCAAGATATGGTATCATGTAGGTAGAATAGATGCCGGCGAAGGGCTGATAGTGGGAATCTTCGAGTAGCGAGGAACTTCGGATGGCAATAGGGCGACGCGTGGCTTCGAAGAAGGTGAAGAAATCGGCGATAAACTTATCGGGAAGCTGTGCACGAAGGAAATTCTGAAGGATAGTCTCGTCGGGAGCATCACTCAGTGCTATCTGATACAAGTTATTGGAATCCATAAACTCGTCGAACACGTCGGTACAGAGCACCACAGTCTTAGGGATGCTCACTTTGACATTGTCGAACTGATTGAGTTCGGGATGGGTTTTAATGATATTATCAAGAAATGCCAGACCTCTACCCTTGCCACCAAGCGAGCCGTCACCAATACGGGCGAAGTGACTGTAAGCATCGAATTTTCCACGATCGAACACAGCTACCACTCCGATATTTTTCATGCGACGATACTGTACGATGGCATCGAAGATAATCTGGCGATGCATGTCCACATCCTGTAGTTTGTGCCACGTGACGGTCTTTAGGAACTCCGATACGGGGAAAATAGCACGTGCACAAAGCCAGCGACTCATATGGTTACGCGAAATATGATAGAGCATGGAGTCGTTGGGAATGGTGAAGATATTGTCCTGCAATTCCTTGAGATTGCGGATACGCATTATCTCTTCCTTAGTCTGGGGATTACGGAAGACAAAATCACCAAAGCCCATGTGGTCAGCAAGCAAGTTACGCAAATCGATATTCATCTTTTTGGAGTTCTTGTCGATGAAGGCAATGCCCTGAGATTCGGCACGCTGACGGTTCTCCGACTCGGAACTCTGCATGATAAGGGGTACATATTCGTCATGTCTACGTATTTCTTCAAGCAACTTGAAGCCAGCCTCAGCATCTTTCTCACCATTCATCGGGAAGCGGCAGTCGCTGATAACACCGATTGTGTTATCGGCATATTTATTGTAGAGTTCCATCGCTTCCTCGTAGTTACGGGCAAGCACCACCTTGGGGCGTCCTCGCATACGAAGGGTGGCGCTGTGAGGATTAAGGGCTTCAGTGGCAAACCGCTGACTCTGCGCCAAAATATAGTTATATAGATTGGGGAGAACCGAAGAGTAGAAACGGATGCTGTCCTCGACGAGGAGAATCATCTGCACACCAGCTTCCTGAATGTCGTGGTCGAGATTCATACGATCCTCAATGAGTTTGATAATAGAAAGGATGAGGTTGGTGTTTCCAAGCCAACAGAAGATATAGTCGAACACTGACATATCCTCGTTCTCTATACGACGGGTGATACCATGAGAGAATGGCGTCAAAACCACGCAGGGAATGTCGGGAAAGTGATGCTTTATATCGCGTGCCACCTCGAAAGCGTCGTTGTCGGCATTACCAGGCATACATATCACGAGATCGACACTGGTGGTGCGGAGGAATGCAGCTGCCTCCTCTGTAGTACTTACCTGGGTAAACGTAGGCGGGTAGCGAAGACCCAACTCGGTGTATTCGTTGAACACCTTCTCGTCCACTCGACCGTCGTCCTCGAGCATAAAGGCATCATAGGGGTTGGCAACGATAAGAACGTTGAAAATACGATGCGTCATCAAGTTAACGAACGACACATCGCGCAGTATGAACTTATTCCACTGCTGGGGGATATTGTCTGTTATAGTGCTCATCGCTTGCAAAGGTAAACAAAAAATACGAGACACACAATATTATGAGTCTCGTATTTTTTATCACCTATCGAATTGTGTCACTCGCTATACTGTCCACCGGAACAATGTCTGCCTCCACTGTATCTCCATCATACACTTCTATTTCGACCGTCGCCACACCCATGCGTACCATATCAATGTCTTTGGCAGCTGCAAAGGAGAGGTCGATAATTCGCCGACTATGAAAAGGTCCGCGATCGGCTACCTTTACAACAACCGACTTGCCGTTGGCTACATTGGTAACCTTTAGTAGGGTACCAAAGGGATGACGGCGGTGGGCGCAATAAAGACTGTCGCGATGGTAGTGCACACCGCTGCTCATGCGCCGTCCATGGAAACGGTGATGATAGTATGATGCCTGACCACGCTCCTTGGAGGAATTTCCCACCGGCTGCTGCGGAATACCCGGAGCAAGAGAGACAGACAAAAGGACCAGGGCACATAGCATTACTATGCGTCGCCCTAATCCTTTTATAGTGGTTATTATTCTGATAATATAGTATTATAATATTTCACAAGCCCCCTAGGGTTAGGCTAATCTATACGATTCCCTGTGCAAGCATAGCCTTAGCCACCTTCATGAAACCGGCAACATTGGCGCCCTTGACGTAGTTGATATAGCCTGAAGGCTCCTTACCATACTTGACACACTGCTCATGGATGCCCGACATTATCTGATGCAGACGCTGGTCCACCTCCTCGGCAGTCCATGCCATACGCATAGAGTTCTGGGTCATCTCAAGTCCGCTCGTTGCTACGCCACCGGCATTGACTGCCTTGCCTGGCGCAAAGAGTTGACCGGCAGCAATGAATTTATCAACAGCCTCAGCGGTACATCCCATGTTAGACACCTCTGCAACACACAGCGGTTTCTGTGCTAAGATAGCATCGGCATCATCACCATTAAGTTCATTCTGTGTAGCACAAGGCAAATAGATGTCTGCCTTCTGTTCCCAAGGTTTCTTGCCTTCGAAGAACTGTGATCCCGGGAACTCTTCTGCGTATGGCTGGCTGATGTCGTTACCGCTGGCACGAAGTTCGAGCAGGTATTCTATCTTCTCGTCATCAAGACCTGCGGGGTCGTAGATATATCCGTCTGGACCACTGATGGTAATGACCTTAGCGCCTAACTCGGTAGCTTTCTTTGCTGCGCCCCAAGCCACGTTGCCGAAGCCTGAGAGGGCAACCGTCTTACCCTTGATGTCGAGTCCGTGAGTCTGCATCATGTGGTGAACAAAATAGAGTGCACCGAAACCCGTAGCCTCCGGACGGAGAATCGAACCTCCCCACTCCATACCCTTTCCTGTGAGGGTAGCACCATGGAACTGCGATGTGAGTTTCTTATACATTCCGAAGAGATAACCGATCTCACGACCGCCCACTCCGATATCGCCTGCTGGAACATCCATATCTGGTCCAATGACCTTGTAAAGTTCACACATGAATGCTTGGCAGAAGCGCATTATCTCAGCATCGCTCTTTCCGCGGGGTGCGAAGTCACTACCGCCCTTGCCACCGCCCATCGGCAGTGTTGTGAGTGCATTCTTGAACGTCTGCTCGAAGCCGAGGAATTTCAAAATGCTGAGGTTTACCGAGGGATGGAAGCGCAGACCACCTTTGTACGGACCGATGGCACTATTGAACTGTACACGGTAGCCGATATTTACCTGCACCTCGCCCTTGTCATCAACCCAGGGAACACGGAATGTCGTGATACGCTCTGGCTCAACAAGACGCTCGATAATCTTGGCTTTCTCAAACTCTGGGTGTTGATTGTAGACATCCTGAATAGAGGTCAACACCTCTTTCACTGCTTGTAAGTACTCCGACTCACCTGGATGCTTACGCTCCAGGTCTTGCATAATTCTTACAACTTCCATACGATATAGATCTTTTAAGGTTAATATTAAGTGTGTTTCGACTGCAAATATACTTATTTTTTTGTTATTACCAAATAATAAGACGAAAAAAGAGGATAAAAAACTCTTCATCCTCTTTTTTATACATCAAACGCTTGCTTTTATCTATCTGCCGATATTCACATTGAACTCCTGCACTTTGGCAGTATCGGGATTGCCGGCAGTGTTTACACTAACACGAAATCGAGCCGTATCCCCCTTAAGGCGACTATCAGCACGCACCATAGCGGTATAACGAATGCCCTTACCCGGAGCGATGCGTTCAACAATAATACCCTGTGACACCTGTAGATGCTTGTTGCCAGTTAACTCTATAACCTGCGGCTGAACGTTGTAGATTACACGATTGGAACGGTTCATAACCTCAAAAACGATACGGCAGTCCTCACCCGGACGAATGGTCATATCTTCACCATCGGACTCGACAAAACGCAGGTTGCGAATCTCAAGAATCCTGTCGGTGGTCACCTCGGACGAAGAGGGCAATTCTGCTGAGTAGGCGCCACTGCCATTGCCTGCGGAAAAGTCAAAACGGTCATCGCCGCTGTTAGAGGGGTCGAAGCCGCTGTCACCTTCGCTGCCATTTATATTATTGACTGCGTTGGTATCTGACTGAGACTGATATCCACCATTCTGACGGCGCTGTTCTATGCGCTCCATAGTGCGGCGCTTATGTTCCTGATACTCTTCAGCGGCTGCCTTGTCTGCCTGAGCACCGACAGCGGCTCCCACAACTGCACCGCCCGCCATTCCTACAAGTGTTCCGATATCACTGCCACGCCATCCGCCGCTTATACCGCCGACAGCGGAACCGATAATAGAACCGAAACTGGCACCTACATAAGCGCCCTGACCGGTATTCGTGCCGCAACTATTGAGAATCAGTGCCGCACTTATTGTTATAAAAAGAACTTTCTTCATATCTCTTCACTATATTATATTTCATTGATGGTGCAAAGATACAACCTTTCTTCTTTTTATGCAAAAACAAAATCCCTAAAAAAGATTAGGGATTTCCCTACAACACAAAAACTGCCGCAACTCCATGGGAGATGCGGCAGTTATATATACGCAAAACTGATTTATTCAGCCTTAGCCTCTTCTGCTGCAGGTGCTTCCTCTGCCTTAACTTCGGGAGCAGCAGCGGGAGCCTCTTCTGCCTTAGGAGCAGCCTTGCGGCTACGACGAGTCTTCTTAGCTGCCTTGGGAGCCTTAGCCATGTTCTCATCGAAGTCAACGAGTTCGATGAATGCCATGTCAGCACCGTCGCCCTTACGAGCACCCAGTTTGATGATACGTGTGTATCCTCCGGGGCGGTCACCAACTTTAGGAGCGATTTCCTTGAACAGTTCTGTAACTGCATACTTGTTCTGCAGGTAACGGAACACTACACGACGTGAGTTGGTAGTGTCTTCCTTACTGCGGGTAATCAGCGGCTCGACATACTTCTTCAGTGCCTTTGCCTTTGCGAGGGTCGTAGTGATTCTTTTGTGCATAATCAGCGAGATAGCCATGTTAGCCAACATAGCGCGACGGTGATCTGCAGTACGGCCCAGATGATTGAATTTCTTTCCGTGTCTCATTGTTTTTTACTCTTTGTCTAATTTGTACTTAGTAATATCAGTTCCAAACGACAGATTCAGACTCTCGAGCAAATCATCAAGCTCTGAAAGCGATTTCTTACCGAAGTTGCGGAACTTAAGAAGGTCGGTCTTATTGTACTGTACCAAATCGCCAAGAGTCTCTACATCGGCTGCCTTGAGGCAGTTGAGGGCACGAACAGAGAGGTTCATGTCTGTGAGTTTGGTCTTGAGCAACTGGCGCATGTGCAATACCTCCTCATCGAACTCCTGATTACCGATTTCATCGGTATTCTCAATCGTGATCTTCTCATCTGAGAAGAGCATGAAATGGAAGATGAGGATCTTGGCTGCCTCCTTAAGGGCATCCTTCGGGTGAATGGAACCATCCGTTGTCACCTCGAGCACGAGTTTATCGTAGTCGGTCTTCTGCTCAACACGATAAGGCTCTACGCTGTACTTGACATTGCGGATTGGGGTGTAAATAGAGTCTATAGGAATGACATTAACGTCGGTGCAGAACTCACGGTTCTCGTCAGCAGGAACGTAGCCTCTGCCCTTGTTGATGGTCAAGTCTAACTGCATCGATGCTTTGGCATCTAAATGACAAATCACCAAATCAGGATTTAACACTTCAAATCCAGTCAGATACTTGCCAATATCACCTGCTTTGAATTCGGTGGAATTCTCTACGGTGATACTAACCTTCTCATTCTCGAATTCTTCAACTACTTGCTTGAAGCGTACTTGCTTCAGGTTCAAGATCATGTTGGTAACATCTTCCTTTACACCGGGAACTGAGGAGAACTCATGCTCAACACCGGCAATCTTGATAGTGTTGATGGCATAACCCTCAAGCGATGAAAGGAGTATGCGGCGCAGGGCGTTACCTATAGTAACACCGAAACCAGGCTCTAAAGGACGGAACTCGAACTTGCCGAACCGCTCATCAGCCTCCAGCATGACTACTTTATCGGGTTTTTGAAATGCTAATATCGCCATTGATTTAATTGATTTTAGTTCTTAGAGTACAACTCAACGATTAACTGCTCTTTAATGTTCTCGGGGATGTCGGCACGGTCCGGACGGTGCAGGAACTTGCCGCTCTTGGTCTGCTCGTTCCACTCTACCCAGGGGTATTTGCTGTGGTTGAAGCCTGCCAAAGATGCCTCGATTACTTCGAGAGACTTAGCTTTCTCACGAACGCCGACTACCTGTCCGGCCTTCACTGAGTAAGAAGGAATATGTACAACCTGTCCGTCAACTACAATGTGCTTGTGACTCACGAGCTGGCGAGCTGCTGCACGTGTAGGAGCGATTCCAAGACGGAATACTACGTTGTCGAGACGACTCTCAAGCAACTGCAGCAGCACCTCACCGGTGATGCCGTCAGCCTTAGCTGCCTTCTCGAAAAGGTTGCGGAACTGACGCTCAAGTACGCCATAAGTGTACTTAGCCTTCTGCTTCTCTGCCAACATGACACCATACTCCGACATCTTACGACGACGGTTATTGCCATGCTGTCCCGGGGGGAAGTTCCTGCGGGACAAAACTTTGTCGGCGCCGAAAATGGCTTCGCCAAATCGACGTGCAATTTTTGATTTCGGTCCTATGTATCTTGCCATAATTCTTAGATAAAAATTTCGTTATTTCGTTATTACGTTATTCCGCATATTATACGCGACGGCGCTTCGGAGGACGGCAGCCGTTGTGTGGAAGCGGAGTAACATCTACAATCTCTACCACCTCGATACCTGCTCCGTGGATAGCACGAATAGCAGACTCACGACCGTTACCTGGTCCCTTAACATATGCCTTAACCTTGCGCAGACCTAAGTCGTAAGCAACCTTAGCGCAATCCTCTGCTGCCATCTGTGCAGCATACGGAGTGTTCTTCTTAGAGCCGCGGAATCCCATCTTACCTGCAGAAGACCAAGAGATCACCTGACCTTCGCTATTTGCCAAAGACACGATGATGTTATTGAAAGAGCTGTGAACATGAAGCTGTCCGAGAGCATCAACCTTGACGTTTCTTTTCTTTGTGACTGTTTTCTTTGCCATAGTAATTCTTAATTCTTAATTGTTAATTGCGATGCAATAACCCTTAATTCTTAACTTTTAATTCTTAAC
>JAFTFC010000223.1 GCA_017449725.1 Prevotella sp.
CCTGTAACATCGGCTTCGTGCCTGGCTGGGCAAGAACGACTTGCATTTTCGTTGTTTCACAATATGCGGCATCCTCTGCCGACATGGTTATTCTGCCTGTTACGTTGCCGCGAGTCTTGATGGCGGTATCGCGCATCCAACTATAATTGGGCCATGAGGAACGCTCGGTGGTCGTCTGCGCCTTGGCGTCAGCAATCATGGCGTTGTGGGCTGCCGTCACATCACCTAAATTAGACTGGTTGATATAGATAAGGTGTGGGCCGTAAAGTTTTTTCTTGTCACTACTGCCGTAGGTTACTCCCATGCCGCCGAAATGGTTGCCGTGGAAATGGCGCAGCAATATAGGAGTGGTCTCAGTAGCGTGTACTGTCAAATCCTGACGCATGACACCTCCGTTAAGCCATTCCATGCTTGGCGAAATTGTCCAAATGCCAATATTGTCTCCCATCATGCCGTGAAGGTAGTCATCTTTCTGGAACGTAGCATACTCATACTTAGTATATATATTTCCCGGTTCAATCTCATACGTGGCATCGGTCACCGTGGTTCCATTGGCTATCTGAGAGGGAGTAGGCAACTGCCCCTGCAAGTCATCATTGACGTAGGCATAATTGAACAAATTCGGATCTCCGCGGAAGCACATGCGGGCTTCGCTCAATGATGTTGCTGACGATGAGCCCTCTATCTGAACATAGTTATATACCCCGGGAATGTCGCGAACAACGATATACTCTATCACCCAACGGATACCACCGCGCCAATTCGTAACATACTGCACCTCAACGACGTCGTCAGTGTTTTGCTTGACATAGAACTCGCTGATAGAATAATTGGTGTTGCTGTTGTTAGTGGCGAAACTGAAATATCCCTTCGCATCACTGCCACTGACGAGTTGGACGGAATTTTCGTAATTGCGGTCGTTGTCCTTGTAATACAGGAGTGACGTGATGTCTCCGCTTGTGTTGATATACACGGCAACGAAGTCATTGCGTATGGTGCATGCTCTGTTGTTAGCACCGCTTTGCTGTAGTGTTACTGCTCCGTGTTCGGCATATATGCCGAGACAAAACAGTGTCGACAGAATAATAAGACAAAATTTCTTCATAGGTATATTATTTTGTTGTTTGTTTGTGCGTGCTTTTCTTGTTGTTTCTGCAAAATTAAGTGCTTTCTTACTATGCGTACGCGCAACAAGTACGTTTATATGGAGAAAAGTTCAACGGGGAGCAAGAAATGAACCCAAACAAAGAGAAGGGGACTATTATACATTACTATAAAATGGTAATAATGGTAAATTTGCAGACAGAACAAAAAACATATTATCACATGACAGTAAAACGTATCCTCTTAGCAGTAATCGGCATCTTAGCCTCTATCTCAGTTGAAGCACAACAGTGGCCTACACCTAATCCCGAAGCGAAACCAGGAACACGATGGTGGTGGATGGGGTCGGCTGTCGACAGGAAAAACCTTGAATGGAATCTGGCAGAATATGCTAAGACCGGTATTGGCGCTGTGGAGATAACCCCCCTCTACGGGGTTCAGGGCAATGAGAAGAACGAACTGCCGTTTCTCTCCAAGCCATGGATGCAGGCTTTAAAGGATGTTGAGGATATAGCACGACCGCTAGGCATAGAGGTGGATATGAACTGCGGTACGGGATGGCCCTTCGGAGGACCGACGGTGCTGCTGCATGAGGCTGCGTGCAAGGCTGTCTTTAAGGAAATGCCGTCTGAAGGCGGTTCTCCCACCTTTACGGTTGAATTGGGCAATACCAAGCAGCAGGTGAAGAGGGCTGCCCCCGGAGGAGAAGGATGGGTGATAGACCATTTCGACAGTACTGCCGTACGTCACTATCTTGACCGTTTCGATGAGGCTTTCGCTTCGTCGGGCGTGGCATGGCCGCAGACATTCTTTAACGATAGTTATGAGGTGTATGGGGCTAACTGGACACCGACGTTGTTCGACGAGTTCCAGAAACGTCGCGGATATGACTTGAGGGCACACTTGCCTGAGTTGTTGGGAGTGAAAGACGACGGTAATAATGTCTTGGCTGACTATCGCGAAACTCTTTCTGACCTGCTCTACGAGAATTTCACGCAGCAGTGGGTGAACTGGGCACACAGCCACGGGGTTTTGGTGCGTAATCAGGCACACGGATCCCCCGCAAATCTGCTTGATCTGTATGCTGCTGTGGATATCCCAGAAATAGAGGGATTCGGCTTGTCAGAATTCGGAATTAAGGGCTTAAGGACTGACCCGGGAATGACGAAGAAGAACTTCAGTGATGTGTCAATGCTGAAGTACGCCCCTTCGGCAGCACACGTCATGGGCAAACCGTTCACTTCAAGCGAGACTTTCACGTGGCTCACCGAGCATTTTCGCACCTCTCTGTCGCAGATGAAGCCCGACCTCGACCTTATGTTTACATGCGGAGTAAACCACGTGTTCTTCCACGGCACATGCTACTCGCCGAAGGATGACCCGTGGCCGGGATGGAAATTCTATGCTTCAATAGATATGTCGCCGACAAACTCCATATGGCGGGATGCACCTTTCATGATGAAGTACATAGAACGCTGTCAGAGTTTCTTGCAGTTGGGAGAGCCCGACAACGACTTCCTGGTATATCTGCCGGTGCGTGACATGTGGCATAAGCGAATACCTCGTAAGGACGGCAAACGGGGAAATCTTGGCGACGACCTGCTGATGCAGTTTGATATACATGCCATGGACGAGAAGGCACCCGAGTTTATCCGTAGCATACTGACTATTGATAGCCTGGGGTACGACTGCGACTATATCAGTGACCGCCAGTTGGCGAAGGTCCAGGTTGAAAACGGACGCCTGGTGACCGAGGGAGGAACCCGCTATAAAGGACTCATCATACCAACCGGGACAACCATCGATGAGCGCCTGTCGAAGGAACTTTCTCGCCTGTCACCTTATATTATGTACGGTGAGGACGACAAGGCAATGGCTCAGTTTGCTATATCTGAAGAGATGAAAACTCAAATGAAACTTAGGGCTATACGTCGTAGGAATGAGACGGGCTACCACTACTTTATAGCCAACCTGACCCCCGAGGATGTGGAGCGTGAAGTGGCATTGGCAGTACCTTTCAATAATGCCAACTGGTACGACCCAATGACTGGCGACATCTCCGCAGCGGTGATTAAGGACGGGAAAGTGCTTATCTCTCTGCGCTCAGGCGAAAGTCGCATACTGAAGACCGACGACATCGCCATTGCCAAGGATGATTTTGTTCAAAACGCATCCCCGAAGACAATCCAGATAACAACTCCTTGGACCTTGTCGTTTACCGAAGAGGCACCCGCTGTAGGCAGGACATTCCGTCTTGACAAACTGCAGACATGGGAGAATCTCAGTGAGGAGGCCTCGGTAACAATTGGTACGGGGGTTTATACCACAAACTTCAAACTAAGTAAGAAGGATACCAAAAGACAGTGGCTCATAGACTTGGGCGACGTGAGAGAGTCTGCCCGGGTATATATCAACGGGCAGTTCATAGGGTGTGCATGGGCAGTACCGTTTATGCTTGACTGTAAAAACGCATTTAAACCCGGCAACAACGAACTGCGCATAGAGGTGACCAATCTGCCTGCTAATCGCATAGCAGACCTTGACAGGAAGGGAGCGGAATGGCGAAAAATGAAGGAGATAAATGTAGTAGACATCAATTACAAGAAGACAACGTATGCCCACTGGGCTCTCGTGCCAAGTGGCCTTAACTCAGAAGTGAAGCTTATCGGAAAGTAAAAAGAAAATCAATTTTTTCTTTGGTATTCCGCTCACTTATTGCATAAAATCTTCACGCTCGAGAAAAGAAATATATTCCTTTTCTTCTCGCTTAGTCAGATTTTTCGTACCTTTGTGGCGTGATAATGCAGCTACCGTCAGATTTTATACGTCAGATGGAGGCGCAGATGCCGCCTGATTTATGGCACGACCTGCAAGAGGGTCTTGCCCAAGAACCCGCTGTGAGCATACGTGTCAATCCCTCGAAGATAAACTTGGAGGATTGGCAGATACCCCTTGCCGACGGTAGGGTACCTTGGTGCGAGTATGGTTACTATCTCAGCAGCCGCCCGGCATTTACCTTCGATCCGCTGCTCCATGCCGGAGCCTATTACGTGCAGGATGCCTCGTCTATGTTCCTCCACCACGTGCTGAGGGAGATTCTTCGAGGTGCGGGGGTACGGGGGTACGGTGGTACGAGAAATGCTTTGCGGGTGCTCGACCTTTGTGCAGCGCCTGGCGGCAAGTCCACGTTGATGCGCAGTGTGCTTCCCGAAGAAAGTGTTCTCATAAGCAACGAACCCATGCGCAACCGCTATCAGGTGCTTCGTGAGAATGTCATGAAATGGGGTTATCCTCGCCATGAGGTGACAAACCTATACCCTAAGGACTTCAGCCGCAGCAAGGAGAAATTCGATATAATCCTTGCTGATGTTCCATGCTCTGGCGAGGGCATGTTCCGTAAGGACGAGGCGGCAATAGGGGAATGGAGCCTGCAGAAGGTTGAGCAGTGCCAGCAGCTGCAGCGCGACATCGTCAGTGAGGCGTGGAAATGTCTGCGACCGGGAGGCTACCTTATCTATAGCACCTGCACGCTCAATACGCGCGAAAATGAGGAAAATGTCCGATGGATTCGGGAAGAATTAGAAGGTGAGGTTCTTCCGATACCAACCGAAGCAGAGTGGGGCATCACCGGTTCGCTTCTGCCCGACTTCAACGCACCCGTATACCGTTTCCTGCCCGGTCGCACCCGTGGTGAGGGACTATTCATGGCGGTTGTTCGCAAACGGGGGTACGGGGGCACGGAGGCGCGGGGGTACGAGAAATGTGCTAAACGCGCGGAATACTCGGATAAATCTAAACTCGTACCCCCGTGCCCCCGTACCCCCGTACCCCCGATAAATCTCGACTACCAAACGGCGATAAAATACCTGCGTCGCGAAGCCATCGTGCTGCCGCCGGAAGCTCCCCGCGGCATCGTTACTGTCACCTACCAAGGACTGCCCCTCGGACAATGCAAGAATATCGGAAACCGCGCTAATAACCTCTACCCCAAGGAGTGGAGGATTAAGAGCACGCACATTCCAGAATACGAAGAAATACTTAAAAGAATATGAAGCAATATTTAGACATACTTGACCGCATCCTCAAGGAGGGCATCAAGAAAGAAGACCGTACAGGAACAGGAACATTGAGTATCTTCGGCACCCAGTCGCGATATAACCTCGCTGACGGGTTCCCTGTGCTTACCACCAAGAAGCTCCACCTTAAGAGTATCATTTATGAGCTTTTGTGGTTCCTACGCGGCGACACCAATGTTCACTGGCTTCAGGAACACGGAGTACGCATCTGGAACGAGTGGGCTGACGAGAACGGCGAACTGGGTCCTGTCTATGGACATCAGTGGCGCTCATGGCCCGACTATCAGGGTGGCACGATAGACCAGATACGCAACGTCATTCAGCAGCTGAAGACCTCGCCCGACTCGCGCCGCATGATCGTCTCGGCATGGAACGTGGCTGAGGTGGAGAAGATGGCACTGCCGCCGTGCCACACCATGTTCCAGTTCTATGTTGCCGACGGCAGACTTTCGCTGCAGCTGTACCAGCGTAGTGCCGATACCTTCCTCGGTGTGCCTTTCAATATCGCTTCATACGCCCTGCTACTACAGATGATGGCACAGGTTACGGGCTTCGAGGCAGGAGAATTCATCCATACTACCGGTGATACCCACCTCTATCTCAACCACCTCGATCAGGCACGCCTGCAACTCACCCGTGAGCCCCGCCCGTTGCCCGTGATGAAGATCAACCCCGATGTCAAGGACCTCTTCGACTTCCGCTTCGAGGACTTCCAGCTCGTGGGTTATGATCCCCATCCGCATATCAAGGCAGAAGTGAGTGTGTAAGAAAAAATAAAAAGGTAAAAAAGTAAAAAGGTAATGATTACAATTATTGCAGCGGTAGCAAAGAACCGTGCCATCGGCTATAAGAACAAACTGTTATATTGGCTGCCCAACGACCTCAAGCGCTTCAAGGCTTTGACCACGGGACACACCATTATCATGGGGCGCCGCACTTTTGAGAGTCTTCCCAAGGGAGCGCTGCCCAATCGTCGTAATGTGGTACTTAGTCGCAGCGCCCAAATCTTCCCCGGCTGTGACTGCTACAGTTCCCTCGATGAGGCTCTTGAGCACTGTCGTGCCGACGAAGACATATATATAATAGGTGGTTCTTCGGTCTACGAGCAGGCGCTCCCCATCGCCGACCGTCTTTGTCTCACCGAGATTGCCGACACCCCCGCAGATGCCGACGCCTTCTTCCCTGACTACAGAGAGTGGAAAGAAACCTGTCGCGAGGATCATCCCAAGGACGAGCGCCACGAATACCAGTACTCCTTCGTTGATTACGAACGGTAAGTCGCTGGGTCCAGGAAACACGATCTGTAGCATGAGCTCATTTCTTAAATCTTGGAAAAATGTTATTTTTACGCCATTATTAACTTGGAAAAGTGTAAGAAAGTCGCAATATTTTTATTGGAAAAGTGTATTTTGTTTGCTTTTTATACTTGTATTTAAGTAGAATGTTGTATCTTTGCACTCACAAATACAAGTTGATATGGTAAAACGCAAAGCTGACGAGCTGATACGCAACTTTATACTCAACGACAGACGTTCTCTGTTGGTAACAGGAGCCAGACAAGTTGGCAAGACCTTTTCCATTAGGAAGGTCGGTAAGGAGTGTTTTGACAATGTTGTAGAAATCAATTTCGTAGAACAGCCCGATGCCATCGAACTGTTCAGCGAGCAGAAGGGAGCAAAAGATTTGCTGTTGCGAC
>JAFTFC010000224.1 GCA_017449725.1 Prevotella sp.
ACCTCGACGCCACCCGCAAGGCTGGCCTCTGGGGTGTTTCGATGCCTCGCCGTTACGGCGGTCTGAACCTGCCCAACGCTGTGTTCTCGATGCTGAGTGAAATGATTTCGGCTGCTGATGCCGGCTTCCAGAACATCTGGAGCCTGCAGTCGTGTATCGATACCCTCTATGAGTTCGGCTCAGAGGAGCAGCGCCAGAAGTACATCCCCCGCGTCTGTGCCGGTGAGGGTATGAGTATGGACCTGACGGAGCCTGATGCAGGTTCTGACCTGCAGCGAGTAATGCTTAAGGCTACCTACGATGAGAAGGAAGGCTGCTGGCGCCTTAATGGTGTTAAGCGCTTTATTACCAATGGTGACTCTGACATCCACCTCGTACTGGCTCGCTCTGAGGAGGGCACCAAGGACGGACGTGGTCTGTCGATGTTCATCTACGACAAGCGTCAGGGCGGCGTTAACGTGCGCCACATCGAACATAAACTCGGTATCCACGGTTCTCCTACCTGTGAGCTGACTTACAAGAATGCTAAGGCAGAACTCTGTGGAAGCACCCGCCTCGGACTGATTAAGTATGTCATGGCGCTTATGAACGGTGCACGCTTGGGTATCGCAGCCCAGTCTGTAGGTGTTGAACAAGAAGCCTATAACGAAGGTCTGGCATATGCCAAGGAGCGCGCTCAGTTCGGTGAGAAGATTATCAACTTCCCCGCTGTTTATGATATGCTCTCACGCATGAAGGCGAAACTAGATGCCGGTCGTTCTCTGCTCTATGAGACTGCCGCTTATGTCGATGTTTACAAATGTCTTGAGGATATTGAACGTGATCGTAAACTGGAGCCCGAAGAGAAGCAGGAACTTAAGAAATATCAGCGCCTCGCTGATGCTTTCACTCCGCTCGCAAAGGGTATGAACTCTGAATACGCCAACCAGAATGCCTATGATGCCATCTCTATCCACGGTGGTTCAGGCTTCATAATGGAGTATAAGTCACAGCGCCTTTTCCGTGATGCACGTATCTTCTCTATCTACGAAGGAACAACACAGTTGCAGGTAGTTGCCGCTATCCGCTATATTACTAACGGTACGATGCTGAATAACATCAAGGAGATGCTCACCGCTCTGCCAGCAGAGGCTGATGCTACTCTGAAAGCTCGTGTTGAAGCTCTCATTCCCGTTTACGAGGAGGCTTTGGCTACTGTCAAGGCTCTCGAGAGTCAGGATGCACAGGACTTCCTCGCCCGTCGTCTCTACGACATGACTGCCGAGCTCGTTATGTCACTGCTCATCATCCGTGATGCTGCCAAGGCTCCTGAACTCTTCGAGAAGTCTGCACAGGTATATGTTCGCATGACCGAGGAAGACGTATTCGGTAAGTCTGCATACATCAAGAACTTCCGTGTTGAAGACCTCGATAATTTCAAGGCATAATAACCTTGATTGTAGTATAAAAGAAGAGCCGCGAGATTGTTCCCGCGGCTCTTCTTCGTCTTTCTCTATGTAACTTATCTAATTATTTCCGTACAACAGTCTTACGGGTTACTCTGCCCTGACGGACTACATACACTCCGTCTGGAACTGCATTGAGGTCAGTTCCGACAAACTGTCCATAAAGAGAATATACTTGATAGGGCAGGTCGAAGTTCACTCTCGGGGCATGGATGCCGTCAATAGGCTCGGGATTGGGTTCTGGATCGGGCTCTGGTTCTGGATCGGGGTCGGGTTCGGGCTCCGGGTCACGAGGAACAAAGGTGTAGCCGAGTTTCTTGTCCATCCATACTATGCGGTTTTTTATGTAATTCTTTACATTGTTTACCTCTGCCGCATAACTGCCCCAAATGCGAGGGTTCTGATGAACATATTCATTCATAATGGGCCAGCGCGTGAAGTTGAGTTGCTGAGACTCGTCGAGTTCATTGCTCAGATTATCTACAAAAGCAAGCAGACTCTCCTCGTTGAGTCCGTTGTGGCGTGCTTCGTCCCAGATATCCATGAGTTGTGCTTTAGCCGTTTGGTCGTTTAGAATGTTGTTGGTAAGCACTCGCATGTATCCCTCGACACTGCCGTATTGGAACACCCACTGCGCGTGGTTGTTGATGGGGTACGTTCGGTTGTCGTTTTCGAAAGCAAGGTCGAAGTCCCACACCGGACCGGCATAGAGTTTGTCAATGCCGCGCTCTTTGTACAAATACACGCTCCAGTAGGTGTCGGTATTGCCCGACATCTCACCAACGAGGAAATGCCTTAGGTAGGTGTCAGAGTCGAGATAGGTGCGCCAGTCTTGTTCCATCTTGTTGTAGAAGTTCTGAATGTAGTTCTTCTGCTGCCACGTTATAGTCTCCTCGTCGGGTGACTTGATGGTTACTCGGGTGCCTTTGGCGGAGGAGAACCACGACTGTTCCTGGTCGGCGTAGGCGTCAACCTCGATGAGGTAGCCTCCGGTAAGGGCATTGACACTGTTGTCCTCGGTGGTCATCTCGGTAATGTTTACGCGTTTTGAATGCACCTGTATCTGGTCACATAGCTGGTAGCAGCCTTTGTACTCGCCGTTGAGCATCACGTCGACGGCTCTTCCGTAGGGGGTATAGGGCATTTCAACAAGTTGACTTAGGTGGAAGGCAAGGAGGTTGCGCATAAGGGTCTTGTCGCCATAGTTGTTAATAAGCGTCCATTTCTTGGCCTTGGCGGGGGCGTCGAGCACGTTCTGCTTAACGTCGAACTTTATGCGGTAGGGCTTCTTGGGAAATCCGCGTGAGGCGTTGCCGCGCTCTCGCGTCAGTCCGGATTCGGAGAGGATATGGGTGCCGTTGTCGGAGATAATCGTCAGCTGCGACGGTATCTGGTGCTCCTTGTCGTAGGGCTCAACATTTTCCTCGGTGTGGATGCTCACGAGCGGGAGGTTTGTTATCTGGTACAGGTGGCTGTCGTCTCCCTCGCCTTCGTGACCGTAGAACTCCACCTCGGCGATGTTACAGCGAGAGTCCGACGGTCCTACGTAACGGACATAACGGAATCCGCGCGAGCAGCTGATGTCAGCGTATGACATCTGACCAATGGTACCGCGTTCCTTGTTGATATAAATAGGTACGGCATCCATGAAGTCCTCGCGGTTGGCTCCTTCGAACACGGCAAGAACGACGCGCCCTTCGCCCAGTCCGTCGTTGCGCGGCGACCAGCCCACGCGGGTGATAACATGGGGCGTTCCGAGGTCGAGTCCTACCCAAGTGTAACTTCGCTCCCACGAGGCGAAGAAGGTGGTAAGATCGCCGTCGAAGGCATTAGTGCGGGTGTTGACCGTGGTTGACGGCTGCCAGGAATTATTATAGTCAACCGACTCAGCGGTACCTATGACGGTGCCGCTGAGCCGGTCGTCAGCGTAAGTCAGCGATGCTGATAAAAGTGTAATTGTTAAAAGTAGGTTTCGAAACATGCTATGATATTCTAAAATGCCGATGCTTTCAGTCGCAACCCGGTGGTCTCGTCGATGCCGAACATAAGGTTCATGTTCTGAACGGCTTGACCGACGGCGCCTTTCAGGAGATTGTCGATGCAGGAGGTGATGAGCAGTTTACCGTCGAAGGCATCAATATGCACAAGACATTTGTTGGTGTTGACGACTTGCTTCAAGTCGAGCGCCTTGTCTACGTAGTGGGTGAAGGCGGCATCGCGGTAGAAATCCTTGTAGGCGGCAATGATGTCATCTGCGGGACTCTCGGTACGGATAACCTCGGTGGCGAATATGCCGCGGGCGAAGTCGCCACGATAGGGGATGAAGTCAATGGATACATCCAGACGACCCTGCTCCTGAATAAGCGACTGGCGTATCTCCGCCAGATGCTGGTGGGTGAATGCCTTGTAGATGCTGAGGTTATTGTTGCGCCACGAGAAATGGGTAGTGGCTCCGGGCTTCTGACCGGCACCGGTGCTTCCGGTTATGGCATTGACACTTACGTCCTGTGTCAAGAGTCCCATCTTGGCGGCGGGGAGCAGGCCCAATTGAATGGCAGTGGCAAAGCACCCGGGGTTGGCTACATGCTGTGCCTTCTTGATTTCCGCACGGTTTATTTCGGGCAGACCATATACGTAGTCATGGTCACCACGAATGCGGAAATCCTGAGCAAGGTCGATAATCTTAACATTCGCTGGTATGCTGTGCTCTTTCAGGAACGCTTCGCTCTTGCCGTGACCGAAGCAGAAAAAGACGACATCTACATCGTCGAACGGCATCGTATCGGTGAACTTCAAATCGGTTTCTCCGATAAGCCCCTCGTGCACGTCGCTCACATGGTTGCCGGCATTACTTTCGCTGTTGGCAAAGACAATCTCTGCCTCGGGATGGTTGAGTAGCAGACGGATGAGTTCGCCGCCAGTATAACCGGCTGCGCCTAATATTCCTATTCTTATCATAGCGCACTGTCTTTAGGTGCTAACGCCCAGAGTATCAGGTATATTAATAGTCCTGAGCCATAGCCTAAGAGGAAGAACAGGAAAATGGCTCTTACCAACAGGGAGTCAATGTTGAAGTATTCTGCAATACCGCCACATACACCACCTATCTTCTTGTCACGGGTGGACAGATAAAATCTTTTGGGTTCTGTGTTCATCTTTTCTCGTCTTTATGAATTCCGTAATAAACGCGCAATGGGGTAGAGCTGACCTTTATGAATCCCTTTGCCTCATCGGCAGTCCATCCATTCTGTGTCTCGCCATACTCCCCAAGTTTCGACTTGGTCAAATCGTTGTCTGAATCAACACCAACAGTCTCGAAGCAGTAAGGACGGAGTTTCAGGATGGCTGTGCCCGTGACGTTACGCTGACTGGAGGTCAGCATAGCCTCGAT
>JAFTFC010000225.1 GCA_017449725.1 Prevotella sp.
GCGATTAAGATGGCGCCCCTTCTGAATGCACTTACCCGAGAGGTAGAGGGTGGTGACGAGCATGAAGCAGGTAATGGCGAAGTGGTCGGGAACAATAAACGTAACTATGGTGTAGGCGAAGGAGAAGAACAGCGCTGACAGCACAGTGGAGTCGGTACGACTGATTCCTATCACCTCACGGAAGATGCGGTAGATGAAGATAAAGGTGTAGTAGCTGAAGAACAACAGCGGCAAAGCTATAACCAACTGCACCAGATTGATGCCGAAGAGGGCTGTCAGTCCTTGGTTAATGGCATAGAAAGGCCACACGAAGAAAGCCAACAGCGGATGGCGGTAGACATTATAGAAGGTGCCCCACTCGGTTGTAACGGCGTAGGTTATGGGGTCGAAACCCGACATACGGAAGTTCTTGATGAACACGTCCCAGAAATGGGCTTTGGGATCGGAGAAGAGGTCGAAGTACTTACTTATAAGCAAGATATGCAGCACAATGAATGCAACCAGGGCAATAAGTGATGCCCACAGTTCCTCTTTCTTTACTTTAAATAATCTTAGGTATCTCATCTGCGGAATGGTTTATAGTATCCTTCATCGGCAGCATCGAGCAACTGATGGTCACCCTTGCTGTCGCCATAGGCTATGAGTTCGTATGTATTTCGCTCGGGAAAACGCTCCAAGAGTCGGCGCACCTTCTCTTCTCCGTAACAGTTGCGCGAGGCGAAACGTCCCGTCAGTTTATCGTTCATCACCTCTATCTGAGTACCTATCACCTCGACATCGGGCAGGAACGGCTGCACCCAGTTTACGGGTGAAGCGCTGACGACAACTACCTTGCTCCCCTCTGCCTGTGCCTGGCGAATAGCCTCAACACCCTTCTGCCGAAGCAGCGCCGAACGCTCGCGGGCAAACCGCTGACAGTAGTCATCGAAGGTTGAGACAGGCATGTTCTTAAAGAAGTGGGTGAACACCTGGCGCTTACACTTGCCGTTGGGATAAACACCAAGTTTCATCAGTATCAGCAACAGCGAGAAACGGAGAAATCCCAACAAAGCCTCCTTGTCACCGCGTACAAAACGGATAAACTCCACAAAGGTATCGCGTGTTGTCAGTGTGCCGTCGAAATCGAATGCGTATATTCTCATCTATAATATATTATTAGTATGAACGAAAGTGCCCACAGGAGTACGTCTACCTGCACGAAGCGGTCGTGCAGGAGTATCTTGGTGGGATCACCGCTACGCTTGTCCACCACGGTGAGTTGTATGTAGCGCAATAGTCCCAGAAGCACGAAGACCGTAGTGAGATACAAGTACTCGGAATTGGCACGACTGGTAACCTCAGGCGACACGGTATACATGATGTAGCACACCAGTGTTACTGCCGAAGTGATGGTGATGGCCTGGTTTATAAACGTAAGATTATAACGGATGGTATTCTTGCGCGGTGCTTCTCCTGTCTGCTCCATGCGCACCACGTCATCGCGACGCTTGGCAAACGACAGGAAGAGCGTTAGCAAGAAGGTCATCAGTACTATCCATTTACTGAGCGGGGTATCTGTCACCAATCCGCCGACTATCAGGCGGAGTACAAAGCCAAAGGCTACGATGCACACATCGACTATGGCGTGGTGCTTGAGCCACGTGCAGTAGCATGTATTCATAATAAAGTAGCCGAGGATTACTGCAGCCACAGCCTCACGGTTCTGGGTAAGCAGCGTAAGCAGGGCGGTTGCTCCTGTCAGCAGCACTACCATGATACCCATTGCCTGTGGAATGGTTATCTTGCCAGAAGCAATAGGGCGGTTGCACTTCACGGGATGGCGGCGGTCGTCCTCCACGTCCATAATGTCATTAAGGCAATATACCGCCGAGGCTACGAAACTGAACGATGCGAAGGCAATAATCGCCTGAAGCCAGTCGTACGTGTCGGTCAACTTTCCGCCGAAGAACATCGGCATGAAGATAAACACATTCTTTATCCACTGATGTGGGCGTATCAGTTTTATCATATCTTACTCGTTATCTTACTTACCACTTTATGTAATATCCACGCCAGCAACAGTCCCACACCGAAGGTGATGAGGAAGTTAAGGCAGTAGCCCAGATGGTACTGGGTGATTTTCTTGTATACAAACTCAATATGAATGAGGTAGAGTTCCAGTGAGACAGTTCCGACAAAGGCGAGTCCGCGAAGTATCCAGTGGGGCGCACGCAGGAACAGCTGACAGAGCAGCAACATGGCTGATACCGACAGGGGGATATACACCATTCGCTCGAGGAACAAAGGGAACCGTCCGCGCCAATGCTGCTCAAGCTCCATACACATCGCCAAGGACATTGCGAAGGTAATGAGAAGGAGGATGAGGGTTCCTGCTTTCAGGTTATCATCACATTTCGCAGTTCGAACTAACTCTCCGCAATTAATGCCAAGCAGGAAAATAGGTATGCGGCTCCAGAATATCTCCACATGTCCTACGGCAGCATGCACCGGCGGCATGTACTGCACCATCACCATCCACACGAGGAACACTACCGGCAGCCAGCGCCACTGCTCATTCTTCTGAATAAGCATCATGTAGAAGGGAGCGAAGACATATAGCATCATTATTGCAGGGACGAACCAGAACGTCAGGTCATCGATACGCCAAAAGCTCCACCCCACCGCAATGTTGGCAATGAGATTGGGTATGTCGGGACTATAGCCACCATTGGGTGCGTTGAGATAATTGGGGATATAGTACAGGGCTGCGATAATAAGCCACGCCGGATATATACGAACCAGACGGCGGCGATAGAAACTTAACAGTTTAGAGTTGAGTGTTGAGGGTTTAGAGTTCTTAGTCCAAGAGAACCACAGACCGATGCCGCTGAGGAAAAGGAACATGTCAACACCCACGTTGCCGCACTTATGCAGCGAGTAGAACATGTGGGACTTTGGGAGCCACACATGAAAGAGGATGACGAACAGCATCGCTGCTCCCATCAGCTCTCCGCGGTATTTACTTAGAAGTGCGTAGTTCATGATAGATTGCTGCCAGCGCTATTGACGCCAATAAATAGATGAATATTCCGAAATACACGTCGATGCGACGGTAATGACTCAGCACCAGTTCGCGCATCAGGGGGTGCATGACAAAGAGTTCGGCAGAGATTACTCCCACCCACACAAAGGCTTTGTTGATCTTCTCGGGAAGGAGTTTTACTGTTGCTACCGCTCCACTGACGATGAAAAGCGGCACCCACAGCCACGTCTCCAACATAAAACTGCCGGCAAGGACTGCCACCAGCGAAATTATCAGTATCTGGGTGTTTCTTAAGGTAGTCATGCCGTAGTCTGTCCGGTTCCTTTCCCACCTCGACAACCATATTCCCGCACAGAAGGGCAGCACCCCACCGATGAAATTATACCTCACATAGTTAAGCCAGCGGGCATCGTCCAACAGTCCTAAGGCGTACTGCACGACTGCCGCCGCCATCACTATCCC
>JAFTFC010000226.1 GCA_017449725.1 Prevotella sp.
TTGGTTGGCAGCGTTCAGCCCTATTGTCAACTGGTCGCAGATAAATGCAATCAGAATGAAACGGCAGAACATTGTCACATCGGGTGGGGTTTCTTTCAGCCATACTTCCAACAATGCTGGCAACTCAAACATCACAGGTATTGAAAAAACCATCATCAGCATTGCCGAGAATTTGCTTTGCCTACACGACAAACTTAGCATATATGGCACGTCTCCGTTTCCAGCAGCCTTCATTATCTGGGGATTCATGGCATTGAGAACAGAGGAAGAAACAAAGTTCAGTGCAACGTATATCTGGTTTGCCACACCATAGGAAGCGTTCATTACTGTCCCGAAGAAACGATTAAGGATAACAGCAGTGCCTTGTGTGCGACAGGCAATAGCACCCATACCGTAGGTCGTCCATCCTGCGAAGCCCATCAGTTGTCCGAAATAACGTTTGTCAATAGACTTGCGAAAACCCTTGAACGAACATTCCTCGAACCGCATCAATGAATAACCGGCGAAAACAGAGAAGTTGACAGCCATCAAAAGCATCATCAACAAGGCATAGACAAGAAGTTTGTCGTAAGTCACCCATGAAAGGAATATGGCTACGAGGACTTTGAGTATGCCATACAGCACTTCTACGATAGAAATGAATACTATATTCTCGCGGGCGATGAAGATGGCCTTAAAGGGAGCTGTAATAATAGTGATGAACAGAATGATGCTGCTGATGACATAAACATGAGATGCCGTCACAATACGGTCGGCAGGAATGTTCAGTAGATGGAATACAATGTAGTTCTTGAAAATCAAGAAGAGCAGAAACAACGTTACGGCAAACACAATGTGAAGCAACACACTGTTGTTGAACATGCTCCTTACAAGAGACATTTCCTGCTTCCCGTGATAATAAGAAAGATAGCGCTGGGTTGTTATTACCAAAGCATTGGTTATAAAACCTATCATTGCAATCACGCCGCCTATGACAGAATAGATACCATAGTCAGAAACGCCAAGCACATCAAGTATCAAACGCACAGAATAGAGCGAAAGACACGTATTGATGATGGCTTTTACGTATTGAGCAGCGGTGTTGACAATGATTCGCTTTCCGGCTTCCATTCGCAGGTGATGTAAAAACTATAGGAGTTTATACTATTTGAAATCGTCCTTGAGAATATATCCTGTAACTCCTAAACTTGTAAAGAGCAACATGGCCAGGACGAAGAGCATACGCTTAGGACCAGTAGGCTTAACAGGAACCGTTGCTCCCTGAATAGTGGTAAAGGCAGGTGTGCGTTCCTGAACCTTCGCTATGGCAGCCTGTAGTTGAGTCACTAGGACACTGTATGTGTTGTACTTCAACTGCATGTCGTTCTCCAGGTCGTTCTGCTTGGCGCGGAAGCTTTCCAGTACGATGTCGTTGTTGGCATCAGCATAGCTGCCGTAGAGGCGTCGTGCCTTCTCATATTCTTGTTTGGCATCCGATGTGAGTTTTTTGTAGTAAACCAAATCTATGCGAGACTTGCTCGTACGATAATCTGTTATGAAGTTCTGGAGACGATGCATCACGGAATCAGCCATCAATGCGCATATTAGGGGGTCTTGGTCTTTTACGGTTATCGTAATGGCATCGGTGCGCTTGTCTATATCGCAGTCGATGTTGTCCCTTACAAGTTCCGTAATGTCAAACTCGGCTTTGGTAAGTCGATAGGGGTCAATTTCCTTGACTCCTTTCTCTTCATCGCTGCTAAAGAGGGAGGATAAACTATTCTTAATCCAGGTAAAAGGTACTGTCCAGAATGATTTCTTCTGATGATTTTTCAGATAGTCGTAATAGGTGGTTGTCAACTCGCCGTCTTTTGTGGTAACTTTGATTTTGAAGAGTTCTACAATGAAGTCGTTCGACTCTATCAAGTCTGGATAGAACGTAGGCTGAATGGCATCATTCGACATTGCCGAATTAAGGTCAACGCCAAACGATGCGGCTAAGGACCCCAGTGCTCCGCCACCTATGGAGGGAGATTCTGTTTCAGGAGCTAATTCTACATCGCAAGTGTAGGTGCGTGGTACAGGGAGTATGAGTGCTGATGACACTATAAATGCTATTGCCCAAGCCTTGTAGAACAGTTTCTTTCTGCCCCATAGCTTCTTTACAATATGACGAAGGTCAATTACTTCCTGTTCTTTTATATTTGCCATAACTAATAGTTGCAAGTTTGTGTCGTTTACTATTTAAGAATATTTGCCAGAGTAGCTATCATCGTGGCTATCGTGGCCATCGATGTACCTATGCTGAGCCATTGTGTAATAGCTGCCGGGTCTTTCTTGGGTTTGCTCGGCACTACGATTTCGCATCCCGGCATCACCTTGGCGTTGTGTCCGACCTTAGCCACCTTTCCGTTCATATATATTACTATGGTGTGGCTCTTCTTGGCGCGCTGTCCGAAGCCTCCTGCCTGATCTATATAGTAGCGCACACCCTTTCCTTTGACGTAGCCTACGGTATTTGGATACATCACTTCGCCGTTTACCTTCACTGTTTCGGTGTATTGTGGAACGATAATCTTGTCTCCACTACGCAGCAGGATGTCGTCCTCACCACCAGGATTAGCAAGAGCCTTGTCCAGTTCAAGACCAACATAGTATGAGGTGGCAGTGTCAAGAGCTTTGCGTGCTGATGCAGTGTCGCTGAATACTTCGCTCTGCTTGGACAATGCGGTAACGGCAGCCTCCATGCGGAGTCGCTCCTCGTTGGTCATCTGACGTTCAAGGCGAGCCCCCTTTATGTATGCCCTGTCGTTAGGCCCGCCGGCAGCTTTGATGATGTCACTCAATCGAGTCTGGCGCAGAGGTAATGTGTATGAACCGGCAAAGGCTACTTCACCCTCAACGGTGACGTTTATCATGCTGATAGTGCCAGGACTCTTCCTGACGTATATTCTATCAAAGGGTTCTAGCACGAAACCTGCTTGTCCGTCAATAACAAAACCATCTTTCAGTGCCAGCGAATATGTTTTTGCTATAATGCTGTCTGTGGTCAAAGCATCAGGGTCAACAATTCGACGAGCCACATCAACCTTCACTGTAGAGGCAGCTTCGCTCAAACCTCCTGCCTGAAGAATGAGATCTTCCAGCGTCATATTATCTGCGTACTTGTAATTGCCAGGACGCAGTACTTCTCCCAAGACAGACACGAATTTCTTAATATAGAGTTCTGACTTTGTCGGGATAAAAAGAACGTCATTGGGCTTTAGGGGAATGTCGGCAACGGTTCCGTTCATGATACCTTCTACATCCACGGCAATAACTTCCAATGACCGGTCGGTCTTCATACGATGCATCACGGCATGTTCAGTGAATGCTTCCTCGCGAACTCCATCGGCTACCTCAAGCAGGGTGCGCACGCTGTTGATGTTTCCACCCACTTGATACATTCCCGGACGGAATACTGCACCTCGCAGTTCCACCATGTTTGAATAGCGTGGTATTATCTTATCTACCTTTACGTTGTCTTCATCGAACAGATAGAAAGCGTTCATGTCAAATTCCTCAACGTTAAAGATAGAATACTCCCTTCCTGATTTGCGGAACACCCTAACCGATTTTGTATAGGCGTCTCCTGTGAAGCCACCTGCATATTTGAGCAATGTATAGACGCTCTCGTTCTTTTTCATCTCGTTGTACATTGTGCGCTTAACATTGCCTTCCACACTTACCAAGCAGTCGTATGTACCCACGGTGATGACGTCATTGTCTGCCAACTTGATGTTGCCAGAGAGTTTGCCGTTGAGCATATAGTCGTAAATATCGACAGTAGACACAAGACGGTTGTTTCTATATACCTTGATGTTACGCAGTGTTCCTATGTCGTTGATGCCTCCTGCCATATAAAGCGCGTGGAACACGGATGCAAATGCCGATAAGGTGTAAGTGCCGGGGTAGTTTACCTCACCCATAACATTTACCATTATGGTTCGCGTCTGTCCCACTGTGAGATTTATACGGCTGTTCTGGTAGCGTGAACCAAGAGTGGAGCGAAGTTTTGAGTTTGCCTGGCTTACGGTGAGTCCACTGAGTTGCACAGGACCGAATCCTTCAATGGTGACTTCTCCGTCTGGTGAGACCGTTCCTTCGATGGTGCGTTGTGATGCTCCGTAAATCTCGATGAACACAGCATCACCTGGTCCCAAACGATAGTCCTGCGGTGTTGCTATATTCATGTTCGGTTCGAAAGTCATTTCGCTGTTATTGAAGATGTCTCGACCAAAGACTTTCTTCTTCTTTTGCTCGGCAAGCATAGTGCGAAGCATCGTCATCGAGTCGACTTCAAATTCGTCCAACGACTGGGTTACCAACATCTTTTCGTAATCAGAACTTGTGTCATAAGAACCAAGAGAGGTTGCTGAATTATGCCCAAACATATTTAGTTGGTAGTAGTCCATCCCATCTGGCATGTTTACTCTTGAAGCGGGGTCTTCTTTCTTGACAGTACCCGAACCGACTCCCGCGCCCGTCCCGTTGTTCGTTCTCGAACGGTCGATGTTAGCCTCGCCAATCATCTTCGAGCTACCGCTGCCGTTTTGGTATTTCTCCTTGACACGGCGTATCTGAGCAATGTCCACGCCGTTCTGCATCAGTTTCGTTACTATTTGGGCGTTGTCGGTTCCTGCCTGACGCTCCTTAATTACGAAGGCGAGCACCTCTTCGTCGCTCATGCCGCCTGACTTACTGCCCGTTGTCTGTGCCTGAGCGGACATAATGACAAGGGCTGCTAATATTGAAAATATTATTCTCTTCATATCCTATATAACGGAGTTTTTGCAAATTTCGTGCAAAGGTACGAAAAAATATCTGATAAAACATTATGAATTCCGAAATATTTATTACCTTTGCAGCGAAATTATGTATTTCTCTCTTGGGGTTGACTGGATTTGACAGCGGGTAGAGATGGTACGTAAGCACGCGGAGCGTCGGTGGTTGGCTCCTAAATCTCAGCCGTCAAACAATTAATTGGCAACAATACGTATGCTCTCGCTGCCTAATCGAAGTACAGTAGATTACTGGCTTTATTCCGTCACCAGGTGATGGAACGAGACGTCGCTCCGAGGATGTTGTTCCGAATCCGAAGAATCAGCGGCGCAGGTTAAATCGGAAATAGTCAGGTAGACGCCTCGGCTGCCCGATGAAGTTTTAGAGGATAAGGCTGTGATTGGTGGCTTGGGTCTTGTCGCAGCACGAAAACGAAGTCCAAGATAAGCGTGTAGAAAGCGTATGGTTTCCCTGTTTGGACGAGGGTTCGACTCCCTCCAGCTCCACAATAACTCAAAGGTGAGATATGAAAGAGGGGAGAAGTGAGACAATCACCTCTCCCCTTAAAAGTTAAGAACGTGAAAAGTTTCCAAGACTATGAGATATTCTGTTGATTGTTTCGTGTGGCAGAGAGACGAGGAGTCTGTTGCCGCACTAAGCCGTATTCAAGAAGTAAGACATATTTTTACAGTAGAAGAGCCGCCCTCGAGCACTGCCGCCATCCGCGAGATTGCCCAGAAGGCGAGTGCCCGCTACGTACTGCTCTCCACTAAGCCGTCGCCCCTGACGATGGGTTACGGAGCCTTGGCGCGATTTGTGCAGACAGCCGACCGCACTGGGGCAGCCTTGGTGTATAGCGACCGCTGGCAGGTGGAGGACGGTCGCCGGGTGAAGCACCCCGTCATCGACTACCAGAAGGGTTCAGTTCGCGATGATTTCGACTTCGGTTCGGTATTCCTTATTCCCACCGACCTCGTGCGTCAGTTCGTTGCTGAGCACGTGCAGAGCCAGTGGCGATGGGCAGGAATGTACGAGCTGCGCCTGTGGCTGAGCCGCAAGGGCGAACTGTTCCACCTCGACGAGCTGCTTTACACCGAAGAGGAAGACGACCTCCGTCGTAGCGGTGAGAAACAGTTCGACTATGTCGACCCGAAGAACCGTGAGGTGCAGGTTGAAATGGAGAAGGTTGTCACGATGCACCTTCGCGAGATAGGGGCGCTGATAAATGCCGCCAACTACTCTGCGCCCGACTTCGACGAGCAGGAGTTCCCTGTTGAGGCGAGTGTCGTAATTCCCGTCTTCAACCGTGAGAAAACAATCCGCGATGCCGTAGAGAGCGCCCTTAGACAGAAGACTAAGTTTGCTTATAACGTAATAGTCGTTGAGAATCATTCTGCCGACAAGACCGCTGCAATTCTCGCAGAACTGCAGAAAAGCGATGACCGCCTCGTGGTGATTACTCCCGAACGAACGGATTTAGGAATCGGCGGTTGCTGGAACACCGCCGTGAGCGATGAGCGCTGCGGGCGTTTTGCCGTTCAGCTCGACTCCGACGACCTCTATTCCGACGAGCATACCCTGCAGCGCATAGTCGACGCCTTCTACGAGCAGAAGGCAGCCATGATTGTGGGTTCTTATCGCATGTGCGACTTCGACCTCAACACCTTGCCGCCGGGGCTCATCTCGCATGCTGAATGGACGGATGAAAACGGTATGAATAACGCTCTGAGAATTAACGGATTAGGAGCGCCCCGTGCATTCTTCACTCCACTGCTTCGCGAGATAGGAGTTCCCAATACGAGCTACGGTGAAGACTACGCCCTCGGATTGGCTTTCAGCCGCAGGTGGCGCATCGGGCGTATCTACGACGAACTCTATCTCTGCCGCCGCTGGGGTGGCAACAGCGATGCTGCCCTCAGTATCGACCGCATAAATGCAAACAACCTATATAAGGATCGCCTGCGCACGATGGAGATTGAGGCGCGCCAGAAGAAGGAAATCAAGAATGGTTCGAGCGAAGGCAGCGGACCTCTCGTGCGCTTCTTCGATCGCCAGTTGGAGACGTGGGAACAAGCAAGTCAGAACAACCGCATGCTGCTCGACGTGGAGCAGAAGGAGTTGGCGGTTGGCGACCTTACGCTGCTGACGCAGTTCAATCCCGCCCGCAGCATCTCCACCGCCGCCAGCATTCTGAAGGCAGACATCGAGAAACGTCCCTGTTTCCTCTGCGAGAAAAACCGTCCGGCAGGTCAGATGAAGAAAGTGCTTCTCAATCGCTATGCCCTGCTGGTTAATCCTTACCCCATTCTGCCAATGCACTTCACGCTGCCGTCGCTTAAGCACGAGCCGCAGTCGATACGCCGCTACTACGGCGACCTGCACAAGCTGCTCGAGCGCTATCCCGACCTTATGCTTTTCTATAATGGTCCCCATTGCGGCGCCTCGGCTCCCGACCACATGCATTTCCAGGGCGGCAGCAGCGGACTTGTTCCACTGCAGCGCATGTGGCAGCGACTGAGCCGCAATCTCGAGGAAATAGTTGCGCTCAATGAGAATGAGGGCATCTTCCGCATCAGCGACTATCCGGTACCTGCCCTGCTTATCAAGAGCCGTCAGCAGGAGAGCGATGAGCGCCTGTGGAGGCTCTTGGAGAGTGCGTGGGAAACTTCCGGAGTTGGCACAGAGTCGGGCGCCGACGACGGCAATATCGTGGCTTGGCGACAGGGCGACGACTTCCTGACAGTCATCTTCCCGCGCCGCGCCCACCGCTCGCACACGTTCCCAAACCCGATGGTGAGTCCCGGCGCACTCGATATGGCGGGAATGGTGATAACCACTCGCCGCGAGGACTTCGAGCAGCTGTCCACTGAGAAGGCACTCGGCATTCTCTGCGAGGTGGCTATCACCGACGGAGATATGGATCGGCTCGTGGATCAGATAAAGACCGACTTCCGTAAGCCCGCAGTAAGTATCTTCCCTGCCGACGCCCAGCAGCCGCATGTGCAGGTGGGAATAGTCAGCGCCGAAAGCATCACTTTCTCGCTCAACAAACCTTATACTGCCAAGGGCGAGGACATCAGCGGCGAACAGCGCGTGGAGTTCTCCGAGGGCGGCATATTATGGCGCGGAATGCAGTACAGCGAACTCACCTTCACTCCGAAGTCACAGGACGCCTCGTTCTCGCTCAACGACGTCACCATCGGTGTCAACTTCCACTGGGAGCGCAAGGAGACGCAGACGTTCCAGGGAGTGCTCCGCCTCGTTGTCGAGGAAGACAAGATCTGCGCCATCAACGAACTGCCCGTGGAACAGTATCTTACGAGCGTCATTTCGAGCGAGATGTCAGCCACGTCGTCACTCGAGTTCCTCAAGGCTCACGCCGTTATCTCGCGTTCGTGGCTGCTGGCTCAGATGCGCCGGCGCAAGGAGCACGAAGAGCAGGGGCAGGGCGGCGGTTTCTTCTCGTTCATAAAGAAGGACGACGAGCTCATCCGCTGGTACGACCGCGACGACCACAGCATCTTCGACGTCTGTGCCGACGACCACTTCCAGCGCTATCAGGGCATCACGAAACAGACCAACCGCCACGTAGCGGATGCCATCAAAGCTACTCGCGGACAGATACTTATGTACGGCGACGAGATTTGCGACGCACGCTTCTCGAAGTGCTGCGGAGGCAAGACCGAGGAGTTCCAGTACTGCTGTGAAGACAATCCCAAGCCTTATCTCGTCAGCGTCGACGACCCCTTCTGCCACACCCGCGACAAA
>JAFTFC010000227.1 GCA_017449725.1 Prevotella sp.
GGTGCGGAAATCACAATGACTCACAAGCTGACTCTACAGGGAGCAGCAAATGCCACTAACGACCCGATTGCAAATGCAATGAATAGCAGAAGAACTGCTGCTACAGAGATGAATTACGACTACCTTGCCCTTGATGCTACTGGGGCTGGTACGCTGTACGTCATTGCAAGAGCTAACGACAACAACGCAGAACGAGAAGTAAGACTCGGATTCCAGAAGGCAAGCGACAACAGTTATGAGGTAGTTGGCAAAACCGCGACAAAGGACCTCGTGGAATTAAAGACTGACGTTACTGAGGCGGGAACATTCTTCATATATGGCTCGATAAAGATGTCAGTACAGACAGTTATCTGGGTTCCTGTTGCTGACGAACCGGGTGATGAACCTGGAGACGAACCAGGTGACGAACCGGGCGATGAGCCAGGAGATGAGCCAGGAGATGAACCAGGAGATGAACCGGGAGAGACTCCGGAGAACTTAATCGTCTGGGATCTTGCAGACATGGTTAAAGGAACAACCTATAGCAAGACCACAAACATCAATAGTCTATACTTACAGGTTAAGGCTGGTCACTTCATGAAAGTTGGAGATGCTGCTGACTACCAGAAGACATTCACCCTGTCAAACAATTACAGCTGTAATATGTCTCACACTCTGACCTTAGAGGGAGCAGCAAACAGCGAGACAGACCCGATTGCAGAAAGCATGACTGACAGAAATCGCGCTTCGAAGAGTCTGAACCTTGACAATCTCGCTGTTGACGTAAAAGGTAAGGGTACTATGTATGTCGTAGCACGTGCATACAACACGACAACTGCCGGTGAGGTTCGCATTGGTTTCCAGAAAGCAAGCGATAACACCTACAATGTTGTATCAAAGGCTGCCACTACAGATCTTATTGAAGTGAAGTCTAAGGTAGAAGAAGCGGGTACATTCTTCATCTATGGAACGAATGTAATGTCTGTTCAGACAGTAGTATGGGAGTCCGACTACAGTACAGATGACGAAACCTCTGGAATTACGAAGTACGAAAGTGGAGTTACGAAGTACGAAGGTCAAAATATCTACAACCTCTCAGGACAGAAAGTAGGAAAAGATTACAAGGGAATAGTAATCATTAACGGCAAGAAATTCTTTGCAAAATGACGAATAATAGCAAATACTTCTTTGCAGTCGACTTGGGAGCCACGAGTGGAAGAACCATTCTTGGCTCCTTAGTCAACGGCAAATTGGAGCAGGATGAACTAACGAGGTTCCCCAACAACCTCATCGATACCGGTGGTCACTTCTACTGGGATATCTATGCCCTGTATCTGGAAATGATCAAGGGTCTGCAGATTGTAGGAAAACGAGGAATAGACATCACATCAATAGGTATCGACACATGGGGTGTTGACTTCGTGTTTATAGGCGATGATGGAGAAATCCTCCGCAACCCGCGTGCTTATCGCGACCCGATTACTTTTGATGCTATGGACGACTATCTGAAACACGTCATCCCCGCCAAGGAGGTGTACGATATTACAGGTATTCAATTCCTAAACTTCAACAGTATTTTCCAGCTTTATGCGATGAAACGCGAACAGAACAGTGCGCTTAAGTCTGCAAGGAAAATTCTGTTTTTGCCTGACACACTGAGCTGGATGCTTACCGGTAACGAGGTGTGTGAATACACCGTTGCCTCCACATCACAATTATTAGACCCGCGTACAAAGCAACTTGACGAACGCCTCCTGGCATCATTAGGTCTGTCGCGCTCTAAATTTGGTAAGATGGTTAATCCAGGAGCGGTGATAGGAGTTCTAACTGAAGAAGTACAGAAAATAACGGGATTAGGTCCTGTTCCTGTCATAGCCGTTCCCGGTCACGACACGGCGTCTGCCGTGGCTGCCGTCCCGGCAAAAGACGAGAAGTTCGCCTACCTGTCGAGCGGCACATGGAGCCTGATGGGTATCGAGACAAAGCAGGCAATGATTAGCGAACGCAGTTACGACCTGAACTTCACCAATGAAGGTGGTGCAGAAGGAACGACCAGGTTCCTTAAGAACATCTGCGGAATGTGGCTCTATGAATGTTGTCGCAGGGAGTGGCCAGATGAAATAAGAAAACTATCGCATCCAGAATTGCAAGGATCGGCAATGGAAGTTAAGGCATTCCAGAGCATTATCAATCCTGATGACAAGGTCTTTGCTAATCCTACGTCAATGATAACAGCCATTCAGCAATACTGTAAGAAGACAGGACAGGTCGTTCCTGAAACTCCAGCCGAAATATGCCGCTGTATTTTTGACTCACTTGCACTGCGTTATCGCCAGGTATTCCGCTGGCTCAAGGAGTTTGCCGACTTCGACCTGGACGTATTACATGTTATTGGTGGCGGTTCACTGAACAAGTACCTCAACCAGTTCACTGCAGATGCTCTTGGTGTTGAGGTACTGGCAGGTCCACAGGAAGGAACAGCCATAGGAAATATCATGATTCAGGCAAAGGCTGCCGGAGTTGTCAGTGACATTTGGGAGATGCGCAGAATCATAGCCAACAGCATAGAATTGGTGGCATATCATCCCACTGAGGACAAGACGGTATGGGATTCTGCATACGAACGGTATTTGGAAATAACAAACAAAATTTAATATTATGAGCAAACCATTAGTTGAAACAAAAGCACGAGTGGGAGTATTCTCCATCGCCCTGGGAGCATATCTTCCCCAGTTCCCGCAACTTGTTCCTGAATTTCAGGCACAATATGAAGCATTCAAGAAGACTTTGCCTGATACTATTGACATAGTAGATGGTGGTATGGTAACAACTAAGGAGCAGTCGCAGGCAGCCGGCGACAAGTTTCGTGCTGCCGATGTGGACCTCGTAATCCTGCAATTGCTGACATACGCTACCTCTTATAATATGCTTCCTGCCGTACGCGACCTCGATGTCCCTGTTGTATTAGTAAATGTACAGAAGAAGAAAGCACCCGACTATGAGAATACCGACATCCCTACATGGCTTGGCGAACTGTATGCTTGCGGAGCTGTTGGAGAGATGGTAGCCGACTTGGAACGTGCCGGCAAGCGTCATGCCGTCATCACAGGAGTTGTTGAGGGTGGCGATCCTCAGGTACAGGCTGAAATAGAGGACTGGTGCCGTGCTGCTCAGGTGCGCCGCCGTTTCCGCGATACTAACATCGCACAGATTGGCAGACCATATCCCGGTATGATGGATTTGTATATCGACGAGACAAACCTCTATCACCGCATGTGGCTTTACACTAAGCAGTTTGACTGGGAGAAGATGTGGGCTATAGCCGACAATATAACTGACGAGGCTGCCATCAGGAATAAAGCGGAGGACATCCTTAACACCTTTGACATTGAGGGTGGAAACTCCATTGAGAAGGTTTGGGATATGGCACGCTACGTTGTAGCTTTCGAACAGTGGGTAAAAGATGAGCAGTTAGGACTCATTGCATCCCATTACGACGGCTTCGCACAGGGTGTTGCAGGCAAACTCGACTCCATGCTAATTCCTGCTTTCTCAATGCTTATTAAGCAGCATACTGCCTGTGCTGTAGAGGGTGACATAAAAGTAGCTATGGCAATGTCTATCCTGAAGACCATTAGCGGCACAGGAACTCTCAGTGAAATGTATTCTATTGATTTTGACAAGGATATATGCATTATCGGACACTCCGGTTCCGGTGACTATGACATTTCACAGGCCAAGAAGCCTACAATGAAGATCGTTCCTGTATTCCACGGAAAGAGCGGAGGCGGTTATCTCACTCAGTTCTATCCTCCCACAGGAGCGGTGACATATCTTGGAATAACCCAGGACAAGAATGGTGTGTTCAAGTTCGTCGTTGCCGAAGGTGTCAACGAAGACGGACCAATCTTCACCTTTGGCGACACTAACATGCGTACTCGCTTCGCTATCGGTGCCCGTGAGTTCTGTAACCGATGGAGCGAGGCTGGTCCTACTCACCACATGGCAGCCGCTGTAGGCAACCATATCGACACTATTCTCAAAGTGGCTAAGATTTTTAACGTAAAGGTAGATATCATCTGTAGAAATTAAACCATTATGGCAAAAACAGGAAGTCTTAAAAGCACCATCGCGGTATCACTCAACAACTATCTTGATGCCGGTGCTATTGTAGCAGGAGCAAGTGGTGTTACTTTATGGCAGAACTATCTTGGACTGAGCGAAATGCACTTAGGATGGCTGAACGCCCTTAGTGCCAACGCATTAGGTGCTGCCATCGGCGCCATCATTGGCGGGTTCTTGGCAGATAAGTTTGGACGTAAGTTCATCTTCACATACAACCTGCTGGTGTATATGTTGGGTGTACTGATAGTCATGCTCGCTGTTAATTTCCCCATGCTGCTCATCGGATTCATGATTACAGGAATCTCTGTTGGCATCGGTGTTCCCGCTTCGTGGACATACATCTCTGAAAGTTCGGAGGTCAACAACCGAGGACGTAACATCTGCATATCACAGATGTCGTGGGGCATCGGTCCTATGGTCATACTGCTCTTCGGAATGTTGTTCGCTCCTGGCGGCTATCTCTATGCTCCGGTGCAGTCCCTGGCTCATGCCATCGTCGGCATTGACGCTGCTCAAGCGGCTGTCGAGGTGTTCAGTTCGCGAGTGGTGTTCTTCACGCTGTTTATCGTGGCATTCATAGCCTGGAACCTGCAACGCCAGCTTGAGGAGAGTGCAGAATTCACCGCCAACAAAGCCAAGGACAAGAGCGGTATCGTTGACAACATCAAACTGCTGTTCACTAATAAGGTAGCAGTCAAGACAGTAGCGTTCCTCGCTGCCATCTACCTCACATGGAACCTTGTGGCATCGGTAATGGGATTCTTCATGCCCCACATCTATGAGACGGCAGGAGGTCTCAACAATGAAACTGCCAATATGCTTAGCTGCATCAGCTGGGTATTCGTTGTGGTAACAACTTTTATCGTATCGTTCTTTGTCGACAAGGTAGCACACCGTTTCTTCTATATCTTCGGTCTTGCCGCTGCTCTTACGGCATGGCTGCTGATAATCGGTGGCGGTGTATCTACAATTGGTGGTATATGGCTGTTCACTATCCTGTGGGGCGTGAACAACGGCAGCTCGGTTCAGATATTCTATGCCCTCTGGGGTTCTGAACTGTTCCCAGCCAAATTCCGTGCCGGAGCCCAAGGACTGATGTTCTTCATCGTACGAGGCTTGTCTGCACTGTGGGGACTCGTCTTCACCTTCATCTACGGAGAGAACGGAGAGGGATTCACCATGGCAGCATACTGCATGATAGCACTGTTGCTCACTTCTCTTGTTATCGGTCTCATTGGCATGCCCAACACCCGCGGCAAGTCTCTTGACCAAATCACAAGAGAAAGATATGGAGACAATTATTAAAAGACAAACGAAAAAAAAGAATAAATATGAAAAGTATATTAGAAGGTCGCCCCGAACTCAAAGCGGTTGTTTATCAGATAGCCGAGGTCACAGGATATCTCTGGCAGAAGGGTTGGGCAGAGCGCAATGGCGGAAACATCACAGTCAACGTCACCGAATTCATGGACGAAGAATGCAGGGCAATGCCGGCAATCACGTCTGCGGTACGGATTGGCATGACGCTACCACAGCTTAAGGGCAAGTATTTCTACTGCAAGGGAACAGGAAAGCGCATGCGCGATCTTGCCCGCGAACCGATGCAGAACGGAAGCATCATCCGCATCTGCGACGACTGCGCCTCCTATGAGGTTATCGCCGATGTGCCCGTTGTGCCGACATCCGAACTTCCCACCCACTTGGCTCTGCAGAACTATCTGCTGGAGACGGGTTCGTGCTACAAGGCAACACTCCACACCCACCCTATCGAGTTGGTTGCAATGAGCCACATACAGCGTTTCCTGAAGGGGGATGAGATGACCCGCGTCCTTTGGTCAATGATTCCAGAGACTCTGGCGTTTGCTCCGCTCGGCATCGGCATTGTACCTTATGCCCTGCCTTCGTCAGTAGACCTTGCGGAAGCAACTCTCGAACAGATAAAGACGCATGATGTCGTTTTGTGGGAAAAGCACGGAACGGTAGCTGTCGGACAGGACATCATGGATGCCTTCGACCAGACCGACGTCCTCTGCAAGGCAGCAAACATCTATATGTGCGCCCGTTCCATGGGGTCGGAGCCGGACGGCATGACTGCAGCACAGATGAAAGAGGTACAAGACGTATTCAACTTGCCGAAGAAACGCCCTTGTTAATCAGAGGCATCCGGGTTGTTACTTTAATAGACAACTCATCGGGCATAATATAACCAGACGCTGGCAGATGACTTATCTGCCAGTGTCTGGTTTCGTGTTAACTCCCCAAAAATATCGGATTTTCTTTGGTTTTCCGCTCACTTATTGCATAAAATCTTCACGCTCGAGAAAAGAAATATCTTCCTTTTCTTCTCACTTAATCAGATTTTTCGTACCTTTGTCGCCGAATAGGGAACAAACAATGAAAAAAGAACAGAATACAGAACAGCAGTTCAAGGACGTTATGGCGGAGTGTCGCGAGCTGTTCAGCAACAAGCTGCACGACTACGGCGCATCATGGCGCATCCTGCGCCCGTCATCACTCACCGACCAGCTCTTCATCAAGGCTAAGCGCATTCGCTCGCTCGAGGAGAAAGGCGAGGCTCTTGTCGATGAGGGCATACGTCCGGAGTTCGTGGCACTGATAAACTACGGTATTGTGGGACTGATACAGCTGGAGCGCGGCTTTGTCGACGAGGTGGACATGACGCCCGACGAGGCGATGAAGTTGTACGACCGTCATGCCGGTGAAGCGCTTGAACTGATGCTCCGCAAGAACCACGACTACGACGAGGCATGGCGCTCCATGCGCGTCAGCTCTTACACAGACTTCATCCTCACCAAGATACAGCGCATCAAGGAAATAGAAGACCTTGCCGGAAAGACCCTCGTGTCTGAAGGTATCGATGCCAACTATCAGGACATTATAAACTACGCTGTGTTCGGAGCCATCAGGCTGAGTGAGTGATGAAATGGATTGTGAACATCTGCCGACTGGTAGTGGCACTGACATTTATCTTCTCGGGATTTGTCAAAGCCATCGACCCTTTAGGCACACAATATAAGATAGACGACTATCTGGGGGCACTGGGATTACTGTCCTATGTGCCGGAATGGGTAACACTCGGAGCATCGGTAGCCCTGTCGGCACTAGAGTTCTCACTTGGAGTACTGTTACTCTTTGCCATCCACCGGCGGGTGGTGTCCCGGACGATAACAGTGTTTATGGTCGTGATGACCATCGTGACACTATGGCTGTGGATAGCCAACCCCGTGGAAGACTGCGGGTGTTTCGGCGATGCCGTGAAGCTGACAAATGGTGAAACGCTGATAAAGAACGTGGTGCTGCTGACATGCAGCGCTGTTGTGGCTTGGCGTCCGCTGACGATGGTGCGGTTCATTTCGCGCTCCCACCAGTGGATTATAATGAACCTAACGGTACTGTCAGTATTGGCACTTAGCGGATGGAGTCTCTACGACCTTCCCCTATTCGACTTCCGTCCCTACCACGTTGGAGCTAACATCCTCGAAAGCATGAAGATACCCGAAGGAGCCCCACAGCCGAAATACGAGACAACGTTCATACTGTCGAAGAACGGAGAAGAGAGAGAGTTCACCCTCGACAACTATCCCGACTCGACATGGACATTCGTCGACAGCCGTTCTACGCTGATAGACAAGGGCTACGAGCCGCCTATTCACGACTTCTCAATAGAGACGCTCGACGGAGAGGACGTCACCGACAGCATCTTGCAGCGCCGCGGTTACACATTCCTGCTGATAGCGCCATCCCTCAGCGATGCTAACTCTAAGAATTTCGGAAAGCTGAACCTCTTGGCGGAATATGCACGACAGTTCGACTATGGGTTCTGCTGCCTCACGGCAAGCAACAAGGCGGACATCAGCAAATGGCAGCAGGAAACTGGAGCCGACTATAAGTTCTACCACACCGACGGCACAACGCTGAAAACCGTAATACGCAGCAACCCGGGACTGCTCCTGATTAAGGATGCCACCATCATGCGCAAGTGGAGCCGCAACCGGATGCCCGAAGTTCCAGTGAAGGATGACGAGTGGATTCCGCTTCAAAAGGCAGAGTGGTAACACCCACTTAAATAAGAAAACAAATAACACTTATAATATAGTTCAACTCTTAAAATAGAAAAAACAAAAATGAGAAAGAAAATTGTAGCAGGAAACTGGAAAATGAACATGAACCTGCAAGACGGTATCGCTCTTGCTAAGGAGCTCAACGAAACCCTTACTGCAGAGAAGCCCAACTGCGGCGTCGTTATCTGTACACCATTCATTCATCTGGCAAGCATCGCACAGTTCCTCAACCAGGACATCATAGGACTGGGAGCAGAGAACTGCGCCGACAAGGAGAAGGGTGCTTTCACTGGTGAGGTAAGTGCAGAAATGGTAAAATCTACAGGTGCTCAGTACGTTATCCTCGGCCACTCAGAACGTCGTGAGTACTACCATGAGACTCCCGAGATACTGAAGGAGAAGGTTCTGCTTGCTCTTAAGAACAACCTCAAGGTGATCTTCTGTATCGGTGAAACTCTCGAAGAGCGCGAGGCAAACCGCCAGAACGAGATTGTTAAGGCTGAACTCGAAGGCAGCGTATTCAACCTCAGCGAGGAAGAGTTCAAGAACATCGTAATTGCTTACGAACCCATCTGGGCTATCGGTACCGGTAAGACTGCTACAGCCGAGCAGGCAGAGGAAATCCACGCATATATCCGTAGCATTATCGCAGACCGTTACGGCAAACAGGTTGCCGACGACACTAGCATCCTCTACGGAGGCAGCTGTAAGGCAAGCAATGCTCCCGAACTGTTCGCTAAACCCGACATCGACGGCGGACTCATCGGCGGTGCATCGCTCAAGGCAGCCGACTTCAAAGGCATCATTGACGCTTGGAAAGCATGAAAAGAAAGATAAAGATAATAACATTATTACTTCTGTGCGTGGCTTGGACTGCCAACGCACAGAAGTTCACCGAACACGTGCAGCAGAAAAGCCAGGGACAGGGCAGCGTAGTACTGCACGAAAGTGCCGAAATCACCGAACTGGTAAACGGAAAAGAGCAGCCTCAACAACAGGAGCAGAAGCCACAGCCGACAGTAACACCGGAGAAAACGGCACCCACAAAACCCGTGGCTACAGCCTCTGCCGACACCACAGCAGTGAAACACCGCAAGGTTGTGGGATACGAAACAGCAAAAACCGATACCGACTCGGGCGAAATAGACCTTTCGAAAAAGGTTATTCGCAACGGATACAAGGTCACAGGCTATCGCATTCAGGTGTATGCCGGCGGTAACTCACGCGAAGACAAGGTACGCGCCAACAGCATAGGCAAGCGCATCAAACTGTCCTTCCCCGACCAACCTGTCTACACCCACTTCTATTCACCACGCTGGATATGCCGCATGGGAAACTTCCGCACCTACGAAGAGGCTTCGGAAATGCTCAAAGAGGTGAAGCGCATGGGATACCCGCAGGCATGTATCGTCAAGGGAAAGATAACCGTAGCGCGGTAACTGATCCGCCATAACGTAATAACGTCATAACGACATAACGTAAAAACAACCCGATGAACCCAGAAACAGAATTCCGCGAGGGACTTGAAGAGCTCGCATCACATTACAAAGAAGTATTACGCCTGCTCGGCGAAGACCCTTCACGCGAAGGTTTGCTGAAGACTCCCATGCGAGTTGCCAAGGCAATGCAGATACTAACCCGCGGCTACTTCCAGGATGCGCACAAGGTTCTCACCGACGCACTCTTTGAAGAGACGTACAGCCAGATGGTCATCGTCAAGGACATCGACTTCTTCTCTCTGTGCGAACACCACATGGTTCCCTTCTACGGAAAGGTCCACGTAGCATATATCCCCAACGGCTACATTACAGGGCTGTCGAAGATTGCCCGCGTCGTAGACATCTTCAGCCACCGCCTTCAGGTGCAGGAACGCCTGACGCAGCAGATCAAGGACTGCATTCAGGAGACGCTCCACCCCATGGGAGTGATGGTGGTTATCGAGGCAAAACACATGTGCATGCAGATGCGAGGAGTGGAGAAGCAGAATGCCATCACCACCACCAGCGACTTCAGCGGAGCCTTCAACCAGGCAAAGACCCGCGAGGAGTTCATGAACCTGCTGCGCGGAGAAAGCAAGAGAATATAAAATTGAAAATTGAGAGCATATTGCGACTCCGTCGCAATAACCAAATAATAAGGTAAAAGAATATGGGAAAGATAATACTCACAGGCGACCGCCCCACAGGACGCCTGCACTTAGGACACTACGTGGGAAGCCTGCGCCGCCGCGTGGAACTGCAGAACGAGGGTGACTACGACAAGATGTTCGTATTCATCGCCGACGCACAGGCACTTACCGACAACTTCGACAACCCCGAGAAGGTACGACAGAACATCATTGAGGTGGCTCTTGACTACCTCTCCGTAGGACTGACGCCCGACAAGGTGACATTCTTCATTCAGTCGATGATTCCCGAACTCACAGAACTGTCGTTCTACTACATGAACCTCGTCACGGTGAGCCGCCTGCAGCGCAACCCGACAGTGAAGACGGAAATACAGATGCGCAACTTCGAGACATCCATTCCCGTGGGTTTCTTCACCTACCCCATCTCGCAGGCTGCCGACATCACTGCATTCAAGGCTACCACCGTTCCTGTCGGCGAGGACCAGGAGCCGATGCTCGAGCAGTGCCGTGAAATCGTTCGCCGCTTCAACAGCATCTACGGCGAGACACTCGTGGAACCGCAGATTATGCTGCCCACAAACCAGGCTTGCCTGCGCCTGCCCGGTACCGACGGCAAGGCTAAGATGAGTAAGTCGCTCGGCAACTGCATCTATCTCTCCGACGACCCCAAGGAACTGCAGACCAAGGTGAAGAGCATGTATACCGACCCTGAGCACCTGCGCGTGGAAGACCCCGGACACGTTGAGGGCAACACGGTATTTACCTACCTCGACGCCTTCTCTACCGACGAGGACTTCGCCGAATTCCTGCCCGAGTACAAGAACCTTGACGAACTGAAGGACCACTACCGCCGCGGCGGACTGGGCGACATGAAGTGCAAGAAACTGTTGCTCAAGGTACTTGAGCGCCAACTCGAGCCCATCCGTCAGCGCCGCCATGAGTTCGAGAAAGATATCCCCGAAGTATATAATATATTAAATAAAGGTACGCGCGAGGCGCGCGAGGTGGCAGCACAGACACTCAGCGACGTGCGCCGCGCCATGAAGATAAACTACTTCGACGACAAGGCACTCATCGAGGAACAGGCTGCAAGATATAAAAAGTAAAAAGGTAAAAAAGTAAAAAGGTAAAACTCGTAATAACGTAATAACGATATAACGTAATAACGTGATAACGACATAACGTAATAACGCAATAACGACAAAACAAAAAAACAATACAACAATGGCAGATAACAATCAACAGGGCTTCCAGCTCGACCTCCCGCAGGACGTAGCCCAGGGCAACTACGCCAATCTGGCAATCATCACCCACTCAAGTTCAGACTTCATACTCGACTTCGCACGTATGCTCCCGGGACTTCCCAAACCGCAGGTGAAGAGTCGCGTAATCCTCGCTCCCGAACATGCCAAGCGACTGCTCATGGCACTCCAGGAGAACCTCATGAAATACGAACACGAGTACGGAAAGATACAAATTCCGAACCAGCAACCGCGCACCGCACCCTTCAATTTGAACAAAGGAGAGGCATAAAGCGGCTAAAATAATCCAAACAAAGGTTATATCTTGTTAAAACTTAACAGATATAACCTTTTTCGCGTATTTATAATTAGGTGTTTTGGGAATAAGTTTGTACCTTTGCACCCCGAAACGCCTTTTTTAGCCCTCTTCCAGTGGGAAGTTGCGGTACGGGGAGGCGTTGTAAATGTCTGAAAATAAATAAAATATAAATATAAATAAATTAAAAAAAGTAACAAAATGCCTACAATTTCACAATTGGTAAGAAAGGGCAGAAAGGAGCTTGTAGACAAGAGCAAGTCTCCCGCTTTGGACAGCTGTCCTCAGCGTCGCGGTGTGTGTGTGCGTGTGTACACCACAACCCCGAAGAAGCCTAATTCGGCTATGCGTAAGGTAGCCCGTGTTCGTTTAACAAACCAGAAGGAAGTCAACTCTTACATCCCCGGAGAGGGACACAACTTGCAGGAGCACAGCATCGTGCTGGTTCGCGGCGGTCGTGTAAAGGACCTTCCTGGTGTACGTTATCACATCGTTCGTGGTACTCTCGATACCGCAGGTGTAGCAAACCGTACCCAGCGTCGTTCTAAGTATGGAGCTAAGCGTCCTAAGGCTAAGAAGTAAACGAAGGACAAACAAACTGGTGGAGCTGAAGCCGCAGCGACTGTGGGCTGAGCTCACCAGTTAAACAAAAAGAATTTTCACTAACGTTTTGCTGGAGGAAATAGTTAACAGGTTGAGTAAATACCCAAGTGAGGGTGTTGAAGACTGAACAGCCCCAAGCAGACTTAAAATTTAAAATTAAAAATGAGAAAAGCAAAACCAAAGAAGCGCGTGATCCTTCCGGATCCAGTGTACAATGACAAGAAAGTGTCAAAGTTCGTGAATCACCTGATGTATGATGGCAAGAAGAACACATCATACGAGATTTTCTACAAAGCTCTTGAGATCGTTGGTTCCAAGATGCAGAGCGAGGAGAAGCCCGCCCTGGAGATTTGGAAGCAGGCACTCGACAACATCACTCCCCAGGTTGAGGTTAAGAGCCGCCGTATCGGTGGTGCTACCTTCCAGGTACCTACAGAAATCCGTCCCGACCGCAAGGAGAGTATTTCTATGAAGAACATGATTTCGTTCGCTCGCAAGCGCGGTGGCAAGGGAATGGCTGAGCGCCTGAGCGCTGAGATTATGGATGCATACAACAATCAGGGTGGTGCTTACAAGCGCAAGGAAGACATGCACCGTATGGCTGAGGCTAACCGTGCATTCGCACACTTCCGTTTCTAAAATTAGCCCCCTAAGTTAGGGGGTGTGGGGGTCTGAACATAGACCTCCTTAAGGTAAAAATATTTAGGATAAAGAAAACAATTAAAGGGGAAAAGAACCACGTTCATACCCCAAACCCCCTAACTTAGGGGGCTTGAAAACGACAAAACAAAAAAATGGCAAAACAAGATTTACATCTGACCCGTAACATCGGTATCATGGCGCATATCGACGCGGGTAAGACAACAACATCAGAGCGTATCCTGTACTACACAGGAAAAACTCATAAGATCGGTGAGGTACACGACGGTGCTGCTACCATGGACTGGATGGCTCAGGAGCAGGAGCGCGGTATTACCATCACATCGGCTGCTACAACTTGTTATTGGAACTATAACAACAAGCAGTTCAAGATTAACCTCATAGATACTCCGGGACACGTTGACTTCACCGCCGAGGTGGAGCGTTCACTGCGTGTCCTCGACGGTGCTGTGGCTACCTACTGTGCTGTAGGTGGTGTACAGCCGCAGTCTGAGACCGTATGGCGTCAGGCTGACAAGTATAATGTTCCCCGTCTGGGATATGTTAACAAGATGGACCGTTCGGGTGCTAACTACTTCGACGTTCTCCAGCAGATGAAGGACGTTCTCGGTGCTAACCCCGTGTCACTTGTTATCCCTATCGGTCAGGAAGAGACCTTCAAGGGTATCGTTGACCTGCTGAAGATGAAGGCTATCATCTGGCACGACGAGACCCAGGGCGCAGAGTTCGAGATTGACGACATCCCCGCAGAACTTCAGGACGAAGCTCAGGAGTGGCGCGACAAGCTCGTAGAGGCAGCTGCTGAATTCGACGAGGCACTCATGGAGAAGTTCTTCGACGACCCCAACTCAATCACTGAGGAGGAGCTCATCGCTGCTATCCGTAAGGGAACACTCGCAATGGAGTGCACACCTATGCTCTGCGGTTCTTCATTCAAGAACAAGGGTGTTCAGACCCTTCTCGACTACGTTTGCGCTTTCCTCCCCTCACCCGTTGACACTCCCAACATCGTTGGTGAGAACCCCAACACCGGCGAAGAGGAAGACCGCAAGCCCAGCGAGGACGAGCCCACATCGGCACTGGCATTCAAGATTGCTACCGACCCGTACGTAGGTCGTCTGGTATTCTTCCGCGTTTACTCAGGTAAAGTGGAGGCTGGTTCTTACGTCTTCAACACCCGTTCGGGCAAGAAGGAGCGCGTAAGCCGTCTGTTCCAGATGAACTCTAACAAGCAGCAGCCCATGGACTGCATCGAGGCTGGTGACATCGGCGCAGGTGTAGGTTTCAAGGATATCCGCACCGGTGATACTCTCTGTGCTGAGGATCATCCTATCGTACTCGAGAGCATTACCTTCCCCGACACCGTTATCTCTATCGCCGTTGAGCCGAAGAGCCAGGCAGATATCGCCAAGCTCGACAACGGTCTTGCCAAGCTGGCAGAGGAAGACCCGACGTTCACCGTACATACCGACGAGCAGAGCGGTCAGACCGTTATCTCTGGTATGGGTGAGCTCCACCTCGACATCATCATCGACCGTCTGAAGCGCGAGTTCAAGGTAGAGTGTAACCAGGGTAAGCCCCAGGTTAACTACAAGGAGGCAATCACCAAGACTGTCAACCTCCGCGAGGTTTACAAGAAGCAGTCTGGTGGTCGTGGTAAGTTCGCTGACATCATCGTTAACGTTGGTCCCGTTGATGACGACTGGGATATCAAGGAGAACGGTGGCTTGCAGTTCGTCAACGAGGTTAAGGGCGGTAACGTGCCTAAGGAGTTCATCCCCTCTGTACAGAAGGGCTTCGAGGACGCTATGAAGAACGGTGTTCTCGGCGGCTATCCCGTAGACTCACTGAAGGTTACCCTGCTCGACGGTTCGTTCCACCCCGTAGACTCCGACCAGCTCTCATTCGAGCTCGCAGCACGCAACGCCTACAAGAACGCTTGCGTTCAGGCAGGTCCGGTGCTCATGGAGCCCGTTATGAAGCTCGAGGTAGTTACTCCCGAGGAGAACATGGGTGACGTTATCGGCGACCTCAACAAGCGCCGTGGTCAGGTAGAGGGTATGGAAGAGGCTCGCAGCGGTGCACGCATCGTCAAGGCTATGGTTCCCCTGGCAGAGATGTTCGGTTACGTAACCGCTCTGCGTACCATCACCTCAGGTCGCGCAACAAGCTCTATGGAGTACGACCACCACTCTCCCGTAAGCAGCTCTATCGCTAAGGCTGTCCTCGAGGAGGTTAAGGGTCGCGTAGACCTCGTATAAAGCAAAACCGGAGAGCCGTTGAGCAAATGACTCTTTAGCGGCTCTCCAATTTATAATTAAACATTAAAAATCAAGAATTAAAATTATGAGTCAGAAAATTCGTATCAAGCTGAAGTCTTACGACCACAAATTGGTTGACAAGTCAGCAGAGAAAATCGTTAAGGCAGTAAAGGCAACAGGCGCCATCGTTAGCGGTCCTATCCCCCTGCCCACACACAAGCGTATCTACACCGTAAACCGCTCTACCTTCGTTAACAAGAAGGCTCGTGAGCAGTTCCAGCTGTCAGACTACAAGCGTCTTATCGACATCTACAGCTCTACAGCAAAGACCGTAGACGCTCTGATGAAGCTCGAACTCCCCAGCGGTGTCGAGGTTGAGATCAAGGTGTAATACCCTTTCTCTGTTATACTATACAACAAATATGGCGTGCCGGAAAAGCACGCCATATTTGTTATTCGAGTGATCAGGGGACGGTTCTCTGATTGCTCTTTTAACTTCTTACTTTTACGAAGTACTCCATTCCCGAGGTTTTCCTGTGTTTCTCGCATTTTACCTCGGGTCGGTTGAAGTAAGTGCCTATCTTCTCGAACATTCCCGGGCGTTCCTCGTAGCTGCTGCCGTAGCGTTCCTTCAGTTTCTCGGATATCATGGGCAGCGTCATCCACTGTCCTTCGGGGTCGCCAGCGACGGCAGGCACGAAGAGTCCTGCGAGCATCTCGCTCAGTCCCGACAGCTGCTGGTACCTCAGGTTGTGTGCCATCAGCGCCTGCTCCTCCTCCTTAGTCATCCAGTAGCGCTCGCCGTGCGATATCTCTTCCTTCAGCTGGGCGTAGAGCTGCGGATAGTCCACGGGGGTGGTGAAGTCGATGTCGCCGCTGACCGTCACGCACACGAAGCGGCGCGAGCCGCTGGGGTCGGTAAGCGGTGCGGGGTCGTTGGTGGTGCCTATGAACGAGGCGTAGCGGCGGTGGGCAGAGTAAGCCTTGCCGTAGGGTGGTCGGTATTTCAGGTCGCTCGTCGACACGAGGTACTTCAGAACTATCTGTTGGCGCTTGGTTATCTTGTCGAACTCGTCGAGATTTATCAGTGCGAAGGAGGTAAGACCCAGGTTCAGGTCGCTTTCGTTCTTGAAGTTTATGCGGTCGTTGTAGTACTCGCGTTGATCGCGCGGCAGTATTATGCGGCAGAAGCTGGACTTGCCACAGCCCTGACGTCCGATGAGCAGCGGCACGAGGGCGTTGCCGGTAAGCTGTCCCCTACCCGTCCACATTGCCACCATCGAGCGCATCCACAGGTGGAACAGGTGCTCCCACTCCGGGTAGTCGCACGGCACGCGCCGCGCCATCTCCGTCACACGGTCCTTACCGTCCCACCGTGGCAGGTGCTCCAGGAAGTCGTTCATGGGGTCGTACTGTTCTATGTCCTCTGAGTTGACGTAGCGGCGGATGTCCTTGTCCCAGCATTTTATGCCCTGCTCCAATGCACGCATGGTTATGGAATTGCGGGCCTCTTCGGTGAGGTCGGTGAACGAGTATCCCAGTCCGGTGCGCCAGCGGTACTCCGCCACTCCGCGCATCACGTTTTTGCGCAGTTCGTAGTTGGTATTAAGGAATATCTCTATCTTCTTGGTCAGCAGTGCCTCGGGCGGAATGTTCTTAAGCGGCCGCTCTATCTTCTTGCGGCGGCGGTACTGGCGGTCGTGCTCCTCGTGGTAGGCGTTGGCGAAGACCAGGCGCACGAGGTCTTCGTTCTTGCTCAGGCGCGACTCGAACAGTGCCAGTCGCTGCGCCATGCCCATTGGGATGCCAGTCTCCGAGCAGTAGCTGGCAAGTGCGGTGACGTAGAGGTGGGTGCGCTCTTCCTCGTCTACGATTCCCTCCACAGCGTCGTATGCCTTCTGGCGGTTGAACTCATATATGCGCTTCAGCGAGCTGTAGCGGTCCTTGCCCGGCAGCAGCTCGTCGGGCTCGGTACTCGACTGACGAACCACGCTCACGGTCTCGTCAATCCTGTCGGCCTGCACGTAGAACGGCAGCGCCATGGGGTTGCATACGGCTTCTACGTCGTGGGCCATGTAGCACAGCTGCTCTATAGACGGCTCGCGGCGCTCTACCGTCACACCTAACTGACCGCTATAGAACATGCGGGCGCGCTCGTAGAGGTTCTGGTGGAAGCGGACTATCGCTGACTCGTCGGTGGGCAGCAGGCTACCGTCTCTTACCAGGTCGGGGAACAGCTCGCCGCGGCACACTATGTTGACGCTCCTGCCGCTGACGCCCACGAAGGCCATCAACGTCTGGGGCATCATGCCTGCGCCGCGCCTTACGGCGGCGGTCTCTTCGTAGCCCGTCAGGTTGTTCACCTCCAACAGCACCATGCCGGTATAAGCCAGGCGCTGCCGCTGGTGGTTACGGTTCTCCAACGACTGCGCAAAACAGATGCGCGGAAGGCGTTGAGCCTCACGGTTATAGCGGAAGAAGTTGCGCTCGGCTTCCTCCGAAGACATTAGCGGGTAGATGTCGCGCACCACTCCCGCCTCTTTCTCATACTTACCCTGACGTATCTGCTCCGTCAGTTCCTCCACACTCGTCAGGCGCAGCGTCTCGCCACCCTTGACGCTCTTAACGATAGTAACCTTTTTCATTATGGGTGCAAAGATATATAATCCGCGTGACAATTCCAAAAAAATTTATTTAAAAGTCTCGTTTACCTACATGTTTTATTGTAATTTACTTGTAATCGGGAGGTTATCGTATGTAGGCGGCTTTGTTAACATACATACTACATACATATATTGTAAGGATATTTTATTTATATACTTTCTCTAGTCCGCTTCGTCGTACCACTTCCCCCAAATTTTCAGCTTACTTTCGTAGCGTGAAAGAGGGTCTTTCGTATAAGGAAAGAGACTCTTTCGCATTACGAAAGACCCTCTTTCGAACTGCGAAACCACCTACTTGTCAGCATGTTACAACATTTCTCACGGCATCAACGCCCGTCACTCTTGTAGACAAAAACAGTACATGTAGGCAATATGTAGGCGGATGAAAGCGCCTACATAATGTAATATGCTGTTATATAGGGGTTTATAGCATTATATGTAGGCAAATGCAATTTAAATTAGAAAAATAAGAAAAAATCTATAGTACAGAATATATATATAATTTCTTACTATGAGACACGTCAACAGGAAGAATCTGGCATGTACAATGGGGGTTTTCTTCTTCTAAACGTTGGATAAGACAAATGGCGTAGCAAGGGAATAGAAAGGGAATAGATAAATGCAAATATATTTGGTGATGTCGGTAACATTTATTATATTTGCACTCAGTTTTAATTAAATAAAGATGAGCGACAAACCTCTAAACCGATTGAAGGTGGTGCTGGTAGAGCACCAAAAGACCAGTAAATGGCTGGCAGAACAGCTGGGCGTATCTGCCGTAACCGTCAGCAAGTGGTGCACCAATATGCACCAACCCGACCTGCAGACCTTGGCCCGAATCGCGGAGCTGATAGGATGCGAGAAGCGAGAGTTGATAACGGAATAAAGCAGTAAAACGAATAGAGAAAACGATATGGCGAATAACAACATCATTACGGTGAAGGATGTCAATATCCGAACGATGAAGAAAGATGGTGTCGACTACATCTGCATCACCGAAATCGCACGTCAGAAGAACGAGAACGAACCGAAAGACGTGGTAAAGAACTGGATGCGCCAGAAGAACACA
>JAFTFC010000228.1 GCA_017449725.1 Prevotella sp.
CACTACTGCTGTTACTAGATTTATCAAGTAAGAGCAGCAACTCCCAATCAGAGTCTTTATTATAGTCTCCTCGGGCGCGAGAGCCATAGAGATATAAGGCGCTACCTTTGGGAAGTACCTTTGCTGCAACCTGCCTAATATTCTCTATAATCTCGTTAGTAGTCATGTTTGTCATTATTCGTTGCAAAGATAAAGAAAAGTTTGGAACGTACCAAATAAATGGGGAAATATTTTTACGACCCGGCAGGCGCAAAAGAAAACGAAGAGAAAAAAGAAGGGGATGCGCCTTATATCTCTATGGCTCTCGCGCCCGAGGAGACTATAATAAAGACTCTGATTGGGATTTGCTGCTCTTACTTGATAAATCTAGTAACAGCAGTAGTGATTTTGACAATTTTGCATATCCAATTATCGAATGCGGCTTTGATCTCTGGCAGTATTTCAGTGTACATACATATACAAAGCAAGATTGGAATAATGGATTGCACTCTATGTTCTATTTCAACGTGGAAAACGATAAACGATTAATTTATGAGTCTTAAAGAGGAAGAAAGAAAGGTTCTTGTCAATATGGAGTTGGAGAAGTCAGAAAGACTTTTATCAGAATTAGATTCTTATCGCCAACTTGGATATTGGAGTACTCTCGCCAATCGGGTTTACTATACACTGTTTCATGCTGTTAGTGCCTTACTCATAAATGATGCGATAGAGGTTGGTTCGCATAAAGGTGCTGCTATTCGTTTTCAACAGTATTTCATCAAGACTGGAGTATTCAGTCGTGAGGAAGGGCGCTTTTATGCTCAGATGCAGACGCTGCGCGAACAAGCAGATTACAATTGCGCTTATGAAATAGGAGAAGAGGAGATTGTTCCAAAGATTGCTCCGACGAAGGAACTGATAGAGAAGATAAAACAATATATAGAAAGCAAACAATAACCATTTTTTATTAACTAATAACAAATCTATTATGAAAAAATTATTCACATTACTAACTCTTGCGTTGTTCGCTATGGTAGTGAATGCGCAGACGCCGACCGATGAGGTTTTAAACATCGCTAACGGCGCAGATGTTGAGGCACAAGCCAACCTCAACAACATCAAGAAGTTGACTTCTTGGGATGCCGATAATGGCGTTTTGGTTATGACTGTCTATGGCGCAAACGAGTCATCGGCATCTAACTCAAAGAATCTTGGTTTTGTTACTTACACGGCAAAAGGCTCTTCAAATGAGACATGGGAAGCGCCTGCTGGTTCTGTGTTCAAGGGATCGGCTTACTATCACACTGGTGATGATGCTACGACAAATGACAATAAGCGTGCATCTGTAAAGGAAGCCAACCAAACGACATTTAAAGTGACTAATTGTGTGAAAGTTGCAGCATTGGTTAAGTCTAATGGCACAAGTGACGCAAAAGCCGCTACTTTGACCGTGAAAGAGGTTGGTGCTACTGACCCTGTCGCTTCGCTCATTGACTACACGAAGACTATTGTCGTACTGGAAAAGGGTGATCTTGACGCAACGAAGACATATGAGGTTACAATTGCTGGCACAGGAACAAGCAATAGCAATGCTTACGAGGTTGCTTTCTGGAAGGGCAACGCTTCTAGTCCCGAGCCTACTCCCACAACAACTGTTACTGACGTGCTGACATCTGTTGGCTTGGGTGCTACTGATGGTGCAGGCAATTCTTATGCTGATTTCACAGACAAAACGTTCACATCTGATGCTGTATATAGTGCAAACATGTCTGCAGGTAATGTAGAGGCAATTCAATTACGTAGCAACAATAATAATTCAGGTATTGTAACTACCACTTCAGGCGGTAAACTGAAGAAAGTCGTTGTCACATGGGCATCAAATACTAATGCTGCTCGTGCCGTTGAGATCTTCGGTAGCAATACTGCTTATACTGCTCCTACAGATCTCTATAATGATGAGACCAAGGGTACTTCTCTTGGTACATTGGCAATTGCTGAAGCTACAGAACTTGTTTCAACGCTCGAAGTTGATGGTGACTACGAGTACTTTGGCTTAAAGTCAACAAATGGTGCCCTCTATCTTGCGAAGATTGAAGTTGAATGGGAAGCAGCAGGTACTACTCCCGAACCCACTCCCGAGCATCAGGGTACTAAGTACGAGAAGGATGAAAATGCAATTTGGATTCAGGCTAACCACTACGTAGCAGAAAACAAGTATGAACTGATTATCGAAGCTGATGTTGAAATGGAAGGCTTAGGCGGTTCGTTCTGGGCACTGAGCAGCGGTAATGCCGACATGCGCGACAATCTTGTTCTCAGCGCAGACAAGAAGACTATGACTATTACAGCTGAGTCTACAACAAAGCCAAATCCTTATACTCCGCTCTATGTATTGATGCCGGGTGAGGTGAACTTTGGTGATATCGATTACCAGTGGGTTGAGATCGGTGAGGTTACTCCCGAACCAGATGCTGTTCCCGCAGCTCCTGCTCCCACACTCGCAGCTGACATGGTTTACAATATCTTCAGCGACACTTACGGTGGCGCAGCTAACGGCTTCCACTTCGAGCAGTGGGGTGCTCCTACTACTAAGGAAGACGTAGAACTGGCTACAGGTGACGTTGCTTGGCACATTGCTAACATGACATACCACGGAACTCAGTTCGCTGGTGATGACTTCAACTTCGATGCTTCTGAATTCAAGTCCCTCCACATGGATATCTATCCTGTAAGTGAAGGTATGGAACTGGGTATTACTCCTGTCTGCAAGAATGTCGAGGGCTCTGGTAACGAGGCTGAGCACTGCAGCAACACAGGTGTGCTGACAGCAGGTCAGTGGAATCAGGTAGAAATCGCTGTCGCAGACATGGTTGCTCTGGGCAACACTCTGAAGAAGGTATTCCAGCTGAAGTTCACTGGTAAGGATCAGACAACAGAAGGTCACTATGAGTACTACATCGACAATATCTACTTCGAGAAGGTAGCTGAAGAGCCTGATGAGGAAGTTAAACTCTATGTACTTGGTGGAACAGCAGAATGGACTTTCGCAAACAATGAGGAACTGACATTCGACGAGACAGCACAGGCATTCAAGTACGAGATTGATTCTGCTGCCGACTATTACTTCGCATTCGCAGACAAGAATGACTGCGCTACTTGGGATGAGCTGAATGGTGAGCACCGCTTGGCAATCGCAGCAGGCGACCAGGTTCCTGAACTCAATAAGGAAATCCAGCTTGTAAAGGCTAACGGTACTATCAAACTTGCTGCTGGTAAGTATACTGTAACCGTAACCAAGGACTTCAAGATGACTATCACCGGCGAGGCAGCTGACGGTATCAGCAACATCGCAGCTGAGAAGCAGAATGGTGTAATCTACAACCTCCAGGGTCAGCGCGTTAACGCAGCTCAGAAGGGTATTTACATCATGAACGGTAAGAAGGTTTTGGTAAAGTAAAAGCCTACCCCCAACCCCTCCCAAAGGGAAGGGAGTAAATAAAAAACTCTGCCGACCGAAACCGGTCGGCAGAGTTTTTTATGCTTCATTCTTTGTCGTTTCACAAAAAGTTATTATATTTGCAGGCGAGTAAGTATGAAGAAACTCTTAATGTGATAAAAAGCTATGTCTGAAAAAGATTATTTAGAGTTTAATAAATTACTTGACGAAGGTCTTCAGTTGGCTGAAAAGCGGATGCTGCAAGAGAAAGCATTGCGCGGCGAGGATGTAGTGGTGTCTGAGGATGGTGTTAACATCCAGCGAATACCGGCGAAGCAGGTGATAGCTGAGAATCCTATCTTCCAATAAGTTTTTTAGGACTCCCGAAAAAAGTTTTTTTGAAAACTAAAACTTGGGTGAACCTAAAATAAAAATTCTTACCAAATTCTTTGGCAGTTTCGCCATCTTTCGCTATCTTTGCCATAAAATTATGGCGAAAATACTTACACTCGACAAAAAAAGAATTAAATTCTTTTGTTTTGTGCTCGTTAAATCGTATCTTTGCCCTCGGAAACCTTTTTTTAATACTAACTAAATAGTCTATTTATGAAAAAACTTCTAACGTTATGGTCTCTCTTGCTACTATGTGTAGTGGGGGTGAACGCGCAGACAGTTAGCGATGAATACCTTGACATTGCTAACTACGCAGGCGTTTTAGACGAGGCTAATCTAAAGCCAGACGTCTCAACTAACGCTGGATACTACGATGCTGCTACGCAGACATTGGTAGTTTATCCTTATGCGCTTTATCAAGCTAACGACAAACAGTTGTGGCAAACGCAAACTTCTTCAGGAAGTGGAAAAGCAGAATGGGCAGGAGTAGGTATCTTCAAGGGAAGTGCCTTCTACGGAAATGCCGAGAATCGTTACGCTACGTTCAACAATGGTGATGTGGCAAACGACCCGACAAAACTGCCTCGTATCTATTCTTACAATATCAAAGGTATAACATCTGTATGTGCCTTGATTAATTGTAACTCAAGTGGCAGAACGGCATTTCTCCGCGTTTATGAAAAGAATGGCTCGGAGCGGGGCGCACTTGTAGGAAGTGATTCAGAAAGATTTAAAACCCACTCCATTCTTTCTGTTGGCAATCTCGACAAATCCAAGATTTATGAGGTTGTCGTATGTAATGAAAGCAAAGATAATTGTAATCTATATGAGATTGCTTTCTCTGCAGGTTATGAATACGCTCCTACTATTTCTGTAGGAGACTACAACACGGTTTTTGATACATCCTATTCAGGATCAGTAAATGATCTTGCTGCACCACTGACCGGTGTAAAGGGAGGTGTTACTATTACCTATGACAAATCTGAAGGATCTTATGCGTATTTGAAAGATTATGAGATTCGCATCTATCCGAAGAATAAATTTAAATTTGCGGCCCCCACAGGTTTCGTAATAACAAAGATTGTGCTTGCTGCCGCCAGCAATCAAGACAAACTAACCACAGGTACAAATGGTGAATGTGTTGGTGATGCTACTGCTAAAACGGTAACTTGGACAGGCGAATCAGAGGAAGTTGAGTTTACAACTATTGAAAGTATGACCTCTGGTAATGTCCAGATAAAGGACTATGCAAGTTTTATATATTTGAAGAAACAATCTGGAGCTCCTGCAGAGCCCGCTCCTCTCTATGTAATAGGTAACGGAACGACCAATGGTTGGAACCGTGCAGCGATGGACCAGATGACCTACGACGAGGATACCGAGACTTATACATATAATTATAGTCCGACAGAATCCTCAAACTATTTCGCAATTGCTACATACCAGATGACTGCAGACGAGGCTACGGCTGATAATTACTGGTCTACATTCAATGGTACATACCGTTACTCAATCGGTGCTGGTAATGTTAATGCAGAATTAGATCATGAGTATACCCTTGCTAAAAATGGTGACGCTTCTATCGTGCTGCCCGCTGGCGACTATGTTCTTACTATTAAGGATATGAAGCTGACCATTACTGGCGCTGCGACTCCGCCGCCAGCAGCTACCTATACTGTAGCCGGTTCAGCGCAGGTGCTTAACGGTACTGAGGGTTGGGATGTAACAAATACTGCTAACGACCTGACTACAACCGATGGCAATACATATACACTGACCATTGAAGGTGCTGTACTCGAGGCAGGCGTAACCTACGAATACAAGATTGTTAAAGACCACGCTTGGACGGAGGCTTATCCAAGTGAAAACAAGACGTTCACTGTTCCTACGAGCGGTACATATACTATAGTATATACTTGGAAGGTATCTGACGCTCAGAACCCAACCGAAGAATTAACTCGCACAGGCGACATTATTTATAGTGTCGTTGGTTCAGCAACTAACGGTGAGGGCGGACTCGATGATGTACTCTTCGGAACCTCATGGGAACTTAACGTAGATGCTAACAACATGACGCTTGATGGTGACGTTTACAAATGGACAAAGAACAACGTTGAGCTTACCGCAGCAACGATTGCTCTTAAGGTTGTTGCTAACCATGACTGGAAGAACAGCTACGGAACGGCTTCTTACGAGAACGTTACCTACGATGTAACCGAAGCTGGCGCCTACGATGTAGTTGTTACATTTACTCCTTCAACTCACGCAGTAGCTCTGGCGGTTACTCCAGTAGCAGCTCCTGCTACTATTCCCGCCGCTCCCGCTCCCACGGTTCCCGCAGAGCAGGTTTACAACTTGTTAAGCGATACTTACGGTGGTGCAAGCAACGGATTCCACTATGAGGCATGGTGGGATGGCAATCCTACAGTAAAGGAAGAAGTTGCTCTGGCTGCCGATGACAATGCTTGGCACATTACGAACTTCCTGTTCTTCGGTTCTGAGTTTGCTGAGAAGAACCTCTCTAACTACAAGCAACTCAATCTGGATGTATACCCGGTTGGTTCGAACCTCGACCTTGGTATTGCTCCCATTAACAAGGGACAGTCTCTGCCGAACTTCAGCGTGAACCGCGAAGGTCTTGTAGCTGGTCAGTGGAACCACATTACAATTCCTATCTCTGAACTGGCAGCAACAGGTAATACTCTCGACAGAATTTATCAGATTAAGTTCAGTGGTCTGAATGATGCTAATTCTGACGGAACTGCTGAGTTCTATCTTGACAATATCTACTTCGAGAAGGAAGCAGGCGTAATTGACATCGAGCCCGAGCCTACTCCGACAACCGACCCGGCTCCCGCTCCTACCTTCGCACAGGAGAATGTATTCAATCTGTTCAGCGATACTTACGGCGGTTACGGCAATGGCTTCTTCTTCGATGCATGGGGCTCACCCACAACGAAGGAAGATGTCGACCTTACCGACGGAAGCAAGGCTTGGTATATCACTGGTCTGACATATCACGGAACACAGTTCACTGAGACTGACCTCAGCGGATACGAAGCCCTCCACATGGATATCTATCCTACGATAGACGATATCGCATTCGAGATAACTCCAATTGTTCACAATGAGCAAGGTGTTAATGAGACTGAACACGGTCACATGACAAGTCTCCTGACAAAGGGACAGTGGAACCATGTTACAGTGAATGTTGCTGACATGATTGCTGCCGGCAATAGCATGACACGTGCTTATCAGATTAAGTTCGTTGCTAAGACTGATGGTGCTGATTACAAGTACTTTATTGACAACATTTTCTTTGCTAAGGCAGAGACTCCTGCTGAGCAGAAGATGTATCTTGTTGGTGACCTCAATGGTTGGAACCTCAGCAATATGACGGAGATGACCTGGAACGAGACTGCTCAGGCATTCGAGTATGAATATGCTCCTACAGCTGCAGCATACTTCGCTATCGCTGACAAGCAGCTGACCGCCGAGGAGTTTGGCACAACGGATGATGAGCACAATGCAGCTTGGGCTACGTTCAATGCAAACAACCGCTATGCTATTGCTGCTGGCAATCAGAATGCAGAGCTCAATACTGAGTATACTCTTGCTAAGGTTGACGGAACAATCGTTCTTGCAGCAGGTACCTACAAGATTTCTGTAACCAAGGACTTCAAGATGACTGTAACCGGCGAGGTTGCTCCTCCGCCCGCAGAAGACACTTACGTAGTGGCTGGATCTGGTCCTGCTACCAACGGAGTTGTATGGGACGGCACCGCAGAGGTTAACAAGATGACTACTACGGATAAGGATACTTATACGCTCGTAGTAGAG
>JAFTFC010000229.1 GCA_017449725.1 Prevotella sp.
ATTATGAATTATGAATTATGAATTATTACGTACCTATGCCCCGAAATAATCAAAAACATACAGAAAAATGGAACAGACATTGCTCATTTATAACACTCTTAGTAGAAGGAAAGAACGCTTCGAACCAATCAATGCACCCCACGTAGGAATGTATGTCTGCGGACCCACCGTCTATGGCGATCCGCATCTGGGACACGCCCGTCCGGCAATCACGTTCGACATTCTCTTCCGCTACCTGAAGCATCTCGGCTATAAGGTACGCTATGTGCGTAACATTACCGACGTGGGTCATTTGGAGCACGATGCCGATGAGGGCGATGACAAGATAGAGAAGAAGGCACGACTGGAGCAACTCGAGCCGATGGAGATTGCTGAGTACTACACCCGCCGCTACCACCAGGCGATGGAGGCAATGGGAGTGCTGCCGCCATCAATCGAGCCCCATGCTACGGGACATATTATCGAGCAGCAGCAGCTCGTGCGCGAGATTATCGACAATGGTTTCGCATACGAGAGCAATGGTTCTATCTATTTCGACATCGAGAAGTACAACGAGAAATACCATTACGGACGCCTCTCGGGTCGTTCGCTGGAGAACATTAAGGATGCCAGCCGAGACCTCAGTGGAGTGGGTGAGAAGAAGAACCAGGCAGACTTCGCATTGTGGAAAAAGGCATCGCCCGAGCATATTATGCGCTGGCCCTCTCCCTGGAGCGACGGTTTCCCTGGATGGCACTGCGAGTGTACAGCCATGGGACGCAAGTACCTCGGCTCGCACTTCGACATCCACGGCGGAGGCATGGACCTCGTCTTCCCGCACCACGAGTGCGAGATAGCACAGTCTGTTGCTTCACAGGGCGACGACATGGTGAAGTACTGGATGCACAACAACATGATTACCATCAACGGACAGAAGATGGGTAAGTCGCTGGGCAATTTCATCACTCAGGAGCAATTCTTCACCGGTAATCACGACCTGCTATCGCAGCCCTATTCACCGATGACTATCCGTTTCTTTATCCTGTCGGCACACTATCGTTCCACGGTCGACTTCTCAGATGAAGCCTTGCAAGCATCTCAGAAAGGACTCGAGCGCCTCATGGACGGCATAGCCAACCTTAAGCGCATCGCTGTTTCACCGCAATGTACTCCCGACGTGGAGACGTTCGTCCGTTCGCTGCGCCAGAAGTGCTACGACGCCATGAACGACGACCTGCAGACTCAGGTAGTTATCAGCCTGCTCTTCGAGGCTTGCCACATGGTGAACAACCTCGTCGACGGTAAGGCAACCATCTGCAAGGAATGCCTCAAAGAACTCTCCGAGACAATGCACCTCTTTACTGAGGAGCTTCTCGGACTTAGTGGTCAGTCGGCAGTAGCTGGTGGCGGATCAAATGCTCGCGAGGAAGCTTTCGGAAAAGTTGTCGATATGGTGCTCGCACTGCGCTCTAAAGCCAAGGCAGAAAAAGACTGGGCTACGAGCGACCAGATTCGTGATGCACTTGCCGAGGCTGGTTTCGAAGTTAAGGATACTAAGGACGGTGCCATCTGGAAACTGACGAAATAAAAATTCTTAACTCTTAACTAAAACATGGCAGCAGGTAAGTGGATTGGCGGAGCCCTTGGCTTCATTATTGCCGGACCCCTCGGGGCTTTGGCTGGATATGCCCTCGGCAGTCTCTTCGACCGCGGTGTTTCGCTTGAATCGCTCGACGGAAATTCGGGTCCGCAGTACCAGCAGCAGGGACAGCGCAATAGTTTCTTCTTTTCGCTCCTTGTGCTGGCGTCGTACATCATCCGTGCCGACGGTAAGGTAATGCACAGCGAGATGGAGTATGTGCGCCAGATGCTGCGCCATAACTTCGGTGAGAATGCAGTTAGCGAGGGCAACGAGATACTCCTCCGTCTCTTTGAGCGCGAGAAGCAGATGGGCGCCTATGCCTATCGCCAGCAGGTGATGGAGAGTTGTGCGCAGATGGCTGCCAACATGACCTACGAACAGCGCCTCCAACTGCTCTCCTTCCTCGTAGAGATAGCCAAGTCCGACGGTGAGACCCACCGCCTGGAGATAGAGGCACTCAAACTTATCACCGCCGGACTGCGCCTCTCGGAGTCGGAACTTGACTCACTCCTCAATCTCCGCGATTCGTCCGTCTCCCTCGATGCTGCATATAAAGTGCTCGAAATTTCTCCCGACGCTACCGACGAAGAGGTAAAGAAGGCATACCGCCGCCTCGCCCTTAAGCATCATCCCGACCGCGTTGCCACCCTTGGAGAAGACGTGCGCCGGGCTGCCGAGAAGAAACTGCAAGAAATTAACCAGGCACGCGACCTTATCTACAAAGCCCGCGGAATGGCATAACACTAAAAATCCTTATAATACATCATGAAAAGACAATTTCTCTTAGGGCTTGACGTTGGCAGTTCTTCTGTCAAGGCTTCACTGGTCGATGCCGACAACGGACAGTGCGCAGCCTCTGCTTTCTTCCCGGAGAAGGAAGCACCCATCATCGCAGTCCAAGCCGGATGGGGCGAACAGGATCCTGAGTCCTGGTGGCAATATGGCAAGCAGGCTCTTGCTAAAGTGTTGGAAACAACAGGGGCTGAGGGTAGCGATATTTGCGCTATCGGCATATCCTATCAGATGCATGGTCTGGTGTGTGTCGACAAAGATCTCAAAGCCCTGCGTCCGTCGATTATATGGTGCGACTCGCGGGCTGTTCCCTACGGCGATAAGGCTTTTCGCGAATTAGGTGAAGAGACGTGCCTCGGTCATCTGCTTAATTCACCAGGTAATTTCACAGCATCAAAACTGGCTTGGGTAAAGGAAAACGAGCCGGCAGTTTATGAGCGGATATACAAGATAATGCTGCCGGGCGACTATATCGCCATGCGCCTGTCTGGGGTACCCAATACTACTGTCAGCGGACTGAGCGAGGGTATGTTCTGGGACTTCAAGGAGAACCGCATTGCCGACTTCCTGATGAAGTACTACGGCTTTGACGAGTCTCTTATTTCCGATATAGTTCCGACATTTGGAATGCAGAGTGAGGTAAGTGCTGAGGCTGCCGCTGAACTGGGACTCCGTGCAGGAACCCCCATAACCTACAGGGCAGGCGACCAACCCAATAACGCCCTTTCGCTAAATGTTTTCAATCCGGGTGAGATAGCATCGACGGCAGGAACGTCGGGCGTGGTCTATGGTGTGCTGGGCGATGTTAACTACGACAAGAAGAGTCGCGTGAATATGTTCGCACACGTGAACCACATGGACAAGCACAATCCGCAGACGCGCCTTGGAGTGCTTGGCATCTGTAACGGAACAGGTATTCTCAATGCGTGGATCCACCGCAACATCACTGCCGACATATCATACTCAGAGATGAACGACCTTGGCGCCACGGTGCCCATAGGCAGCGATGGCGTAAGGATACTGCCATTTGGAAACGGAGCCGAGCGTATTCTGGAGAATCGCGAACCGGGTTGCTCCATCCACGGACTCAACTTCAATACTCATACTAAGGCTCACCTCGTGCGTGCAGCGCAGGAGGGAATAGTATTCTCTTTCTGCTATGGCATGGAGATAATGCAGGAGATGGGTATGGACATCCGTAAGATTCATGCCGGCAGGGCTAATATGTTCCTCTCACCACTGTTCCGCAACACCTTGGCGGGCGTGAGCGGTGCTACCATCGAACTCTACGACACCGACGGCTCTGTAGGAGCAGCCAAGGGCGCCGGTATCGGAGTAGGAATCTACAAGGACAACAACGAGGCATTTGCTTCGCTGAAGAAACTCGATGTCATTGAGCCTGACGAAATGCATCGTGCAGAGTATATGGAGGCATATACCAATTGGAAAGAAACACTACTAAAGAATTTATAATCATTAAAACAAACACTTATGGCAAAAGAGTATTTCCCGTTTACGGGTAAGATTCCTTTCGAAGGAAAGGACAGCAAGAATGTGATGGCTTTCCACTACTACGAGCCTGAGCGCGTGGTGATGGGTAAGAAGATGAAAGATTGGCTGCGCTTTGCTATGGCATGGTGGCACACCCTTGGCGGAGCCAGCGCAGACCAGTTTGGCGGACAGACCCGTTCTTACGAGTGGGACAAGGCAGGCGATGCCGTTCAGCGCGCCAAGGACAAGATGGATGCGGGTTTCGAGATTATGGACAAACTCGGCATTGAGTTCTTCTGCTTCCACGACGTAGACCTCGTAGACGAGGGCGAGACCGTGGAGGAGTACGAGCGCCGCATGAAGGAGATTACCGACTATGCTCTGGAGAAGATGAAGCAGTATCCTAACATCAAGAACCTCTGGGGAACGGCTAATGTCTTCGGTAACAAGCGCTATGCCAACGGTGCAAGCACCAATCCCGACTTCGACGTTGTGGCACGGGCTATCGTTCAGATAAAGAACGCCATCGATGCTACGATAAAGTTGGGCGGTCAGAACTATGTATTCTGGGGCGGTCGCGAAGGCTACATGTCGCTGCTCAACACCGACCAGAAGCGCGAAAAGGAGCACATGGCAACAATGCTGACAATGGCTCGCGACTATGCACGCGCAAAGGGATTCAAGGGCAACTTCCTCATTGAGCCCAAACCCATGGAGCCTTCAAAGCACCAGTATGACGTAGACACCGAGACGGTAATCGGCTTCCTCCGTGCTCACGGACTCGACAAGGACTTCAAGGTGAACATCGAGGTAAACCATGCTACTCTCGCAGGTCACACCTTCGAGCACGAACTGGCTTGTGCGGTCGATGCTGGAATGCTCGGCTCTATCGACGCCAACCGCGGTGATGCCCAGAACGGATGGGACACCGACCAGTTCCCCATTGACAACTACGAACTGACTCAGGCTATGCTCGAGATTATCCGTGGCGGAGGTCTTGGTCTTGGCGGTACTAACTTCGATGCGAAGATACGTCGTAACTCCACCGACCTTGAGGACCTCTTCATTGCTCATATCAGCGGTATGGATGCTATGGCTCGGGCACTGCTCAATGCTGCTGCCATCATTGAGGAGAGCCAACTGCCGAAGATGAAGAAAGAGCGCTATGCTTCGTTCGACCAAGGTCTTGGAAAGGACTTTGAAGACGGCAAGCTTACCTTGGAGCAGGTTTACGAGTACGGCAAGAAGGTTGGTGAGCCTCGCCAGACTTCGGGCAAGCAGGAGAAGTATGAGACAATCGTAGCTCTCTATGCTAAATAATACTTAGCTACGCTAAACAAATAAAGCCCCTTGAGTTTTTTGTCTCAAGGGGCTTATTTTTTATTGATTTACTTTTTTACTTTTTTACCCTTTTACCTTTTATTTAATCAGAATTTTCTTTCCATTTACGATGTAAATGCCTTTCGTTGTTTTAGTTACGCGCTGACCTGCAAGGTTATAATAATGGTGGGTGGTCAATGGTTCATTGTTGATGGTCTGGATACCATTGGTCTCTTCGGGTTTCGCAACACTAACTTCGTCGAGGAAGAAGCGCATCTGCGAGGGAGTGAAGGTCAGGGTTACGGGACCATTGCCGGTAAGCGTGGTGGTGAAATTGCTCCACTCCTTGTTGGGCAGGGTTATGGTGCTCTCGCCGAGTGTCGCGCCGGTGGCTGTAAGCTCCAGCGTGCACTCCTCGTCACCCCATGCTGCTGCCTTTACGGTGAGGATGCCCTCGCCGGTGACGGTGAACGATGGGGTGGTGGCTACGCCCTTGCCCTTGCTCTTACCGAACTTGGCACACTGGTTTGCTCCATAGGCTGCGTCAGATGTCCATCCATCGTTGTCGGGAGTGAAGGCTCCCTGGGCGATGTTGCCCTGCCATACACCATCGTTACCGCCCTTGCCGTTACAAAGGTCGAAGGTCTCATAGAAGAAGTACTCGCCCGAAGGGGTGGGTGTCGGGTTATTGCCGCTGCCGCCGTCACCGTCAAGGTCGAACTTGAAGGCGATGGTCTTGTCGCTGTTCTGGGTGATGTCATAAACCTTCTTGTTCAGATACTTCTTGCCGTCGGTATTAGCATTGTATAGCGTTGCGGCAGGTTTCGATGTGTTGCTGAACGAGTTGTTCGACTGATAGGGGAAGGGGTCGCCAGCCATGCCTTCGTCGGTATAGTAGCGGGCACCGTCAAAAGTTTCGTACTGATACTTATTGTCAGCAGCCACGGTGGTTAGGCGCTGGTGGTTGTTGCCGTAGTTGTACTTACCCGAGGTGGTGTTCACTGCGTTATTGTACCACAGGTTAGCGTCGTAGTCTACGTGGAGAATAAGGAGTCCCTTGCCGGGAATCAGAGCGTCCCATCCAGTCTTCTGGCGGTTCTCCAGCAGGTAGTACTCGTCCTTGTGTGCGTCGTTGTACATGATGTACGACTCACCGCCTTCGCTCAGCGCCTTCATCGAAGTTACCTCCTTAGCCTCCTTAAGTTCTATCGGCTCCAGCCATCCAGCCACCATACGCTCGTAAGAGGTGTAGCCTGCAGGAACGAAGCCGTCACCGTTGTACGAACCCTGGTCCATAAGGTCCCAGCTTGCCATACCGATGTTCTGGTAGTTAGTGTCGTACATGTCGGGATAACCTAAGCAGTGGCTGAACTCGTGGCAGATAGTGCCCAGTCCGTCGAGCTTCCAGGAGTAGACCTCAAGATTGCCAAAGTAGTCGTAGTCGTAATCGTCGGGCTGCAGTTCGGGGCTGCAAGCGTAGGTGTCAATCTTCACACCGTCGAGAGTTATCGACTGACCTGTAGCACTTGTCAAGTCCCACTCGTGAGGCCATACAGTGTCTTCGTCGCCGCCGTTAGCCTCTCCCGCTCCGGCATAGAGCACGAACACCTGGTCTACCTCGCCGTCACCATCCCAGTCGTAGTCCTTGAAGTTCACCTGAGCATCGGCAGCCTTACAAGCCTCAACAATCATGGCACCCGCATCCTTGTCGTCGCCATAACTGTCGTTGCCGCCGTAGGCTGAAGCGTTCTTCGAGAGAGTCACCGGACCCACCACGTCAAATGTCAGGTTGAACACTCCGCGGCTCTGCGCCTTGAAGTAGTCGGCAACGGATCCCACGAACTCACCCTCGTTATAGCCTTCCTCATTGGCTATCTTCTGGTAGAGGGCGTTGTTGTGTCCGCTCTCGAAAGCCTTGTCCTTGAAGGCAGCAAGGATAATCAGTCCTTTCTTGTTGCCGGTGAAATTACCAATCTGCTCAGCCTTGCGGGGAGCCAGACGCTTGGCGCGGCGCTGCTGAGCCTTCATGCGGCGCTCCTGGGCGCGCTGTGCCATAGTCTCATCGTTAGCAATCTCGTAAAGTCCGTCAGCATTTTTCACATACCTGTTGCCTTCGGCATCCTGAAAGAAGTGCATGTGCTCGTCACCTGTAAGCACGACACGAATGCTCTGACCGTCAGTCAGTTGAATGTTTTTCCATTGTCCGCGCTTGGCGGGAACAGCCATCATCGCGATGGCAGTCATACTTAAAATAAAAGTACTAATAATTTGTTTTTTCATGATAATTTTTATTAAGGTAATAGGGTGCAAAGTTACGATTAAGCCGGGACAAAACCAAAGAAAATCCCATTTTTTTGGGTTTTGTCGAGCGCATTACGTTATTAATTTTGCCCAAAGGTAAACCACCTATAATCGAATAATTAATGATGAATCAATAGCTTCTATCGTTTCTTTAGGAATACCTAATGGTATTGCATAATCTGTCCAGTGTGCAACAACATCAATTATTTTTTCAATAATCTCACGAGGTTTTTTGATGTTCATGGCTGAAGCTACTGCTAAAAGATCGTTCATTGAGATATCCGTCCACTTGTTGTTGATTGACATCTGGTGTTGTGATGTCCATTGACCTGTTGGGTTATATGACCAAGAAACGTCATAGGCAGGTGATAGTCGCCAAACACCTTTTTTGTCCATTAAGAATGAAACATTCTTGGTGTGGTCATCCTGATTCCTTGCCACAACATTGAAAACCATCCTCCTGAACATCTCTTCTGCCTGGCTATAGGGCAACCTCCACCAGTGAATCGATTTCTATCTTGGTATCTTTTTCAAGGAAGTTGTCTTGAGCAGGTTCAAACTCCAGTGCCCCCATACTTCGTTTTCCTTGATAACACAGGCGTTCCACTGGGTTGGCAAATGTCCTGCCGATAGTTGTCAGCCATCTTTCAAGCAAAGCCTTACCATATGCATCAGGCAATGCGTCGGCCAATAAGCCAGGTAATCCCATATATGTACCCTCGGAAATAGAGGTAAATTGATATGGCCTATGAGGATTTAAAGGCATTAATAATGGTGAAAGTTCTAAGCCCATTCTCTCAAATGCAGGGTCATACTCAAATACAGCCGTCCTTGTGTTTTCATTCCACATCACCACACCAGCCCGATGGTCCCAAATATTTACGTATGCTAATGTTACCATTCCGAATCGCCCTTATTTATTTCTGTATTTGATGTTTTCACCCGTATCTTCTTTTTATTATTCTTAAGAAGTTTCGCATAAGCGATAGGACTGATGGTTTCCTCTTGAAAGAAACTGTTGAGATAGTCCAAATGCTCAAGAGCCCTCAGCAACTGCACAATAGTGAGTAACGAAGTTGTCTTTCCGTTTTCAACTGAACTGATAGTAAACACTGACACACCAGATGCATCAGCCAGTTCAGCCTGTTTCATATTCTTTTCAATTCTAAGTTCCTTCAACTTAGAACCAATCTGCCGCATAATAGCGTCATTCGTCAGTACATATAAGTCCATATAACTATAGAAATATCTAATATTACGCAGCAAATATACGTATAACTTTTG
>JAFTFC010000230.1 GCA_017449725.1 Prevotella sp.
AAGAAGCCGCGAGGACAACATCCCCGCGGCTGTCTCATTCAATTTCCTAATCGTTCCTTTAGTACGCTTGCCTAAGCAAGAATCTTCAATCTTCAATTTTCAATCTTTCAATGTTCAACTGCAAAGATACAACCGATTTTCGATACTTCCATATTTTGTGCAATATTTTTTTTCTGAAAATGTGAGAGTATAACTTTAGCGACTCTAAAGATATTGTTTATCCCACCTAACCCATAGCTTTAGCCCACCAAACCCATTGGTTTGCGACCTCTAAACCATATATATATGAGGCGAAAAATGGGGTGTTAGTAACTTATAAGTTATAAGTTGTTCGTCTCGAAATAAATCATTATTAATGACTTTTGTCAGGCTTCTATCTCTTTCTCAACTCCCAGAATGCCACAGCAGAAGCGGCAGCAACATTCAGACTGTCAACATTGTTTGCCATCGGTATGCGTACGGTGTAGTCGGCTTTGGCGATAGTCTCCTTGGCGAGTCCGTCGCCCTCTGTTCCCATTATCAGAGAAAGCCGTATCTCCTCTTTCAGTTGAGGCGAATCGAGGGTAATGGAGTTGTGAGTCAGTGCCATTGCGGCAGTCCGGAAGCCATATTGATGGAGCTCTTCGGCGCTGTCAATCCATGTCCAAGGCACGAGGAAGACTGAGCCCATCGAGACACGAACTGCCCTGCGGTTTAACGGGTCGCACGACTGGCGCGTAAGCAGTACACCGTCTATACCCAAAGCGGCTGCAGAGCGGAAAATGGCTCCTATGTTAGTGGTATCTACAACTCCGTCAATAACTACCAGCCTGTGTGTGTCGCGGCAGATGTCTTCTATCGAGGGCAGGGTGGGGCGATGCATGGCGCAGAGCACTCCGCGAGTCAGTGTGTATCCAGTGAGTTCGGCAAGCAGTTCCCTGCTGCCGGTATATACGGGAATGTCTCCGCAACGCTCTATTATGTCGCGTGCATCACCGGTGATATGCCGTTCCTCGCAGAGTAGCGCTTGCGGACGGAAGCCCGCATCGAGTGCCACGCGTATAACTTTAGGACTCTCGGCAATGAATACTCCTTTCTCAGGTTCCAGCCTGTTTCGTAATTGGGCTTCCGTCAGCGTGCTGAATATTTCAACACCGGGATTAGTTATTGATGTTATTCTTATGATATTCATCGTGAAGATATTTAAAGAGCACTTCTGGTGAGGAAGTGCTCTCTGTAAGTTGCTTCGCAATTAGTGCATTTACTCTTTCGGTACCAGCTTGATTATCATTACCAAAGATTCTGCAGAGCCTTTAGTAATAGTGTAAGCTGTATTAGCCGTTACCTCAATGGGCTGAAGTTCGTAGTACTTGCCATCGGTGTTCTCGGTACCGCTGACGGTAGTTTTCGTACCGTTGATACTTACGTCTTTTCCGCCCTTAGCAGTTCCAAGCACGATAGTCATGTCGTAATTCTTGGTAGGAGTGAAGGTGATAGAACCCTTGCTGTCCATCTTCTCGCCCTTCTTGTAGTATACTCCCTCGTAAGTAATCTTGCCGTCGCCGTAGTTGTCGGCAGCAGTAAACATACTTACCGATGGTGCTCCATCAAAAGAACAGAGAATTGTTCCTTCGGGTGTGGGCTCGTCGCCGGGACCGGGAGTCGGGTCATCGCCTCCGCCAGGATTGTCGCCGCCACCGATGTTCTCACCGTCGAAGATGCCTACGAGTGAAGACTTGTAGCTGTCGATGAGTGATGAGAGCTGAGAGTTTACTGCTGAGTCGGTATCGTCGTTACCAACGTTGTCTGAGAAAGTGAACGAAATGTCACCGTGGTTCAGACGACCTGCACCCCAGTAGCCTGTTACTACACCGGGAACATCCTCGGCTGCGTCGGGTGTATAGTCGTACATAAGACTTGCATCCGTGTCGAAGTTGTTATATGCTGTACCACCATCCTTCGTTACCTCTGTAGCAGGAACCTTGTCGTTGCGATTAGCTGTTTCGTATGCATCATAGCCAGTAGTGGTGGGATTATTCTGAGTGTAGTACTTGAAGTTCACAGCTGTACGGTCGAAGTAGTTACCGTATGCCTTGATCATACCGCCTGCCTCGCCAGAGAAAGTACCAGAACCGAGTGCGTCGGTACCCTGATTTGAAGAGAGGATAGGCTTCTTGGTCTTGAGGAAGTAGTTGTTCTCTACGAATACGCTGGCACCTGAAGTTGCACCAACACCGTACTTAGCTACATTGTCGAAGTAGTTGTTCCATACGTGTACAGACATGGTACGTACGCGCGGGTGACGAGAGTCTGAGTGGTCGAACCAGTTGTGGTGATATGTAATGTAGTTAGGACCACTTTCAGATTTCATACCGAACATGTTTGTCTTACCAGTGTCCCAATAGTGGCAGTTGTCGACGGTAACATACTTAGAGTTTGTCTTTACGTCAATGGCACCATCGCCCTTGGCGTGGTCGCCACCGCTAGACTTTCCGTAGAATACGTCAATGTGGTGAATCCAAATGTTGGAGTTGTCGGTGTCGAGAGAGATACCGTCATCCATACAGCGAATGATTCCGAAATTGCGGAACTCTACACTCTTCGCATTACGAGCAAGGAAACCTACGTGGGCAAAAGTAGCGTCTTCACCAATACCTTCGATAGTGATATTGAGCTCGCTGTCTTTGTTTTTTCCCTTTATCTGAATACCCTCTTCGGAACTGCTGATATGGTCGAGGTCATCCTTGTCTACTGTTCCGATGATACGGAAGGTAATAGGAGTGGTATCGCCACCCTTCTGGTAAGCGTCAATGATAGTCTGCAGACCTACGCAGGGGTTGCTCTGAGCACCGGCAACGTTGGTAGAGATTGTCTTGGCGGTGTTCTTGGTGACATAGAGCACCTTGGCATTCGACTTCAGCGTACCGTCGTCATTATATGCTCCGATACCGCTAAATCCTTTATGTGCGAAACCGCTGCGGTTGTAGTTCCTAACTTCGAGGTTGGAAGCTTGGTTTGCTGCGTCTGCCTTCTCCGCATTTGTTCCGTCAACAGGAACGACCTTCAGCTCGTACGAGCCTGCCTTCAGACCCACAACGTCGGCACGTCCGTAGGTGCCGTAGTTGCGCACCAGTTGGTAGTCTATCTTGGTCCAGTCGGCATACTGTCCGCCCTTGACATATACGTTATACGAAACGGCGCCGGTAAGAGGCTTCCACTTGATGTAAGCAGACTCCAGCCATCCTTTTGCCTCGATAATCTCTACCTTGCCGTCCTGATTGATAATCGACGCCTTGGCGAAGCGGACTGTCTTTACATTGCCGTCGTACTTGTCGGTAGCCGAACCAACAGCAACGCTTACATTGCCGTCGTTGATGTCGATAGACTTTATGGCAGAGGTGTTGTAATACTTCGTCTCGCCCGACTGCAGTTCCAGGTTGAGCTGGTTCTGTGACTGGTCGAGAGCAACATTGTTCTGTGCGTTAGCTTCTACTGCGCAGAAAGCTGTCAGCGCTACGAGGGCGCTCTTTACTAATATGTTTCTCATAGCCTTACTTCTTCATGAATTTAACAATCTGGTTGCCTGCCTTAAGCAGATAGATGCCGCTGCGCAGCGAGCTGACATTCATCGAGAGGGTAGTGCCGCTGACGGTAGCCGCCTGCACCTTGCGACCCGATGCGTCGTAAAGTTCAATGCCGATGCCGTCGGTAAGGTTAGAGAGCATCAGTTCGTCGCCCACGATACCGTTGAAACAGAAGGTCTCGACGCGACGGATGTCGGTAGCAACATTCAGATAGATAGTCACGGCAGACATATCCGCTGTCTGGCTCGTTCCGTCAGAGAAAGTGACGGTAGCATTGTCGCCACTGAGAGTAATCTTAGTAGCAACCTTCTGCACCTCCTGACCGTTGATGACCACCACCTGCGAGTTGTCGGCAAAAGCCGAAGAGGCGGTAGCAAACAGTGCCGTCAGTGCAACTAAAAACTTTTTCATTTTCATTTTAGATAGATTTATTGTTTGTAATTTGTATTTAGTATTTATCGTGTAGCGCGGAAGCTCTCCATGTTTTCGTAGCGGCGAGCCATGAAGCGGGTGTAGATATTGCGCATCCAGAGGTTACGGGTCAGAATGAACGACAGACCTATGAGGAGCATCACGATGTATGTCACCGTCTCGCTGAAGAACAACTGAAGAACGCTGAGCATGATGATGGGGAGGAACATAACCACCAGTTCCATGATTACGGCAAACCAGTTGGTCTCTACGTTGCCCTTGCTGACAAGCTTCGAGTTGAGGGGTATGGTCTGTTTGTTATATACCGCCAACTGCATCATGGAGCAATATACCGGACCTGCTGCGAAGAATGCCATCGAAACGAGCATCAGCAGCGTGTACTTACCCATGAAGACGGTAGGCAGCATAATGAGTAGTGGCAGCACGAGCAAAGAACAGTAGAAATAGTACTTGGCATGTAACAGTTGTAGTATGTTCTCGTGGTGCACCATGAGGCAGTCGATATAGTTTCCCTCGGCACCCATTACCTTGGTAAGAAGCATGGCTCCATTGAGCACGAAGATATAAACTATCCAGAACTTCGACATGAAGGCTCCGTCGTAGACCTCGGTATAGGCTATCAGGGCACTGAGTATTACGGTGAACACAATGGCGTAGATGAAGGAGTTGCGCATATTCTTGTTGCGCATGATGCTCTTTATCTCCAGTTTAAGGTATTCGCCCACCTGTCCGAAGCGATCCAGTTGGCTGAACTCGCTTACAGTGCGCAGGTTCTTCTCCTTTGTACCGGTGGTGTCAGCGTAGGTATATCGGTACTGAATTTCGCGGTTCAGATAGAGGAAGCCGGCAAGAAGAACCAGCACTCCCAACCACCAGAGGGGATTGCCCAGAGAGAGTCCCTTGCCCAGGGCACCGAAGAAATTAAACTCTGCCATGAAGTCGCCCGTGATAATCCAAGGGAGGAAGGAGGCAGCATAGATAATAACCGGACAAACCTGCCAAAGGACACTGCGGGTGGCGAGGGTGCGCCACAGCATGTAGTGCTGCGAGTTGATAAGTATCAGTATCTGGAAGCCGAGGACGAAGGCAACGGCATACCAGAAACCATACGAGAAAACGATACTCATGATGGCGAAAGGAACCGTTAGGAACAGCCACATGAGGTTGTTGGGGGTGATGATACTCGAGATGAGGAAACTCTCAACACAAGCATAGCGCGGCAGGGGCAGCAGGAGGTAGGGTTTGGTAAGCTGTGACGGGGTCTGCTGACCAACGAATCGTCCGTAGAAATCCAGGATAAGGATGAATGGAGACAGACCGAAAAACAGTTCAAACGGCATCACCGTCTCGGAGTCATTGGCAATGAGGGCAAACATTACGGAGAGAAACATCAGGTACATGGCTCCGAAACCCAGCATAATGTATCCCAGAACCATCGCCGTGCGGTTCTGCTCGTAGCTAAGACTGCGCTTCTCAGACAACTTGACGTGCTGGCGCAGTGTGCGGTATATCTCTATTCTATTCATTGAATATTGATTGCTATCTCAGGTCTATGACCTCAGCATTGGGGTAGTCCTTGGAGTTAAACCGGAAGGCGGTGTCGCTGAGGCTGGCTTTTTTGAAGTTTGTTATCGTTATGGTGCTCCATCCCTTGTCATTGAGCATCTTCACCTGGGTAGGTTGGTAGTTCTTGTTGACAGTAACGTAGAGTTCCTTGATGGCTTGCTTTTTCTGTGCCTTGAGGTGTACCTCATAGCCCGCACCTACTTTCTTTGCCGACATGTCGTAACCCGTCTTGTATATATTTATAAATGTATAGGGGTTCATCGACTGCTGCTGCGAAGGGGAGGGAGTGCTGACGTTCACCTCCTGGTTCTTCTTGACGTAGGTCCACTGGGTCTTGCCGTCGTACCACGTTGTAGCCTGAGGAGTCTGTGCACAGAACTTCTTTCCCTTGATGGCGATTGAGCCAGAGGCATTACCATACTTCCCCGAGAGGGTGAAGTTGGCTGTGGCGCCACCCTTGTTCCCTACCACTGCCGCTGTCTTGTCGAGTATCTGCTTAGCAGTCTGTGCCTGGAGGGAAAGAGGCAGCAGGAGCATCATTATATAAAGAAGTCTTTTCATTTTTTTTCGTTATTACGTTATATCGTTATTACGTTATATCGTTATTACGTTATTACGTCATTACGTCATTACGTCATTTCGTTATCACGGCATTAACCGTTTCTAAGTTGAGCGATGAGGGAGTCAAGTGATGCAATGTCGGTGATAAGCACCTCGCGCGGCTTGCTTCCCTGTGCCGCACCTACTACTCCCGCTTGTTCCATCTGGTCCATTAGTCGTCCGGCGCGGTTATATCCAATGGAGAAGCGACGCTGTATCATACTTGTAGAACCCTGCTGCGACACCACAATAGCATGGGCTGCCTCTTCGAAGAGCGGGTCGAGAGAGTGGGCATCGATGCTTCCGCCAACAGCTCCGTCTTCCTCGTTATTCGGTTCGGGCAGCTCGTAAGGCTCGGTAGGTCCTGACTGTTTAGAGATATATTCGTTGATGCGCTCCACCTCTGGAGTATCAACAAAAGCACACTGAACGCGGACCGGTTCGCTACCATTGAGCATAAGCATGTCACCACGTCCTATCAGCTGGTTGGCTCCAGGACGGTCGAGGATAGTACGCGAGTCTATCATGGCACTCACGCGGAACGCCATACGTCCTGGGAAGTTTGCCTTGATATTACCGGTAATAATTGAGGTGGTAGGACGCTGCGTTGCGATAACCATATGGATACCCACAGCACGTGCCAGCTGAGCAATACGTGCAATTGGAAGTTCTATCTCCTTGCCGGCAGTCATGATAAGGTCACCGAACTCATCGATAATTACGACGATGTAAGGCATATACTCGTGTCCGTCAGTCAGGCGGAGTTTATGGTTTACATACTTGGCGTTGTACTCCTTGATGTTCTTGGCACCGGCTTTCTTCAGCAGGTCGTAGCGGGTGTCCATCAGTTTACAGAGACTGTTGAGTGTGCGAATAACCTTGGTGACGTCAGTAATGATAGCTTCTTCCTCGCCGGTCTCGTCGTAAACCTGTGCCATGAAGTGCTTTACGATGGGAGCATAGATGCTGAACTCCACCTTCTTCGGATCGATAAGCACGAACTTCAGTTCGTTGGGGTGCTTCTTATAGAGCAGCGACGTGATGATGGCGTTGAGACCAACCGACTTACCCTGACCGGTGGCTCCGGCGACAAGGAGGTGTGGAATCTTGGCAAGGTCTACCATGTACACCTCGTTGGTGATGGTCTTTCCAAGAGCTATCGGCAGTGCCATGTCCGTTTCCTGGAACTTGCGGCTGTTGAGAATGCTCTCCATAGACACGATGTTCGCCTTGGCGTTAGGCACCTCGATACCTATAGTTCCCTTGCCCGGAATAGGAGCGATGATACGTATTCCGAGGGCTGCCAGCGAGAGTGCTATGTCGTCCTCGAGGTTTCGTATCTTGGAGATCTTGACTCCCGGAGCGGGGGTAATCTCATAGAGAGTAATTGTAGGACCCACGGTGGCTGTGATGGAACTTATCTGAACGCCGAAGTTTCCGAGCACCTCGATGATGCGGTTTTTATTGGCATTCTGTTCCTTCATGTCGATATATGGCTTGTCGTCGTCTTCGTATTTCTTCAGCAGGTCGAGGGTGGGGTACTTGTACTTGGTCCACGGCTCCTTGGGGTTGATGGGCGTGGAGAGGTCTACCTCGCCGACGGTCTTACCTTCGGCTTTCTCCTCCTGGTTGCCTGTGCTAACAGTCATGTCGGTAGCATCGTTCTCGTCTGCTGTTCCTTCCTCAACAGTTTCCTCAGCAGGTTCTTCTGGCTGGAGAACGGCTGCGGGCTTGTCTTCCAGTCCTCCATTCACGTCATCAAAGGTAACCACCTGCGGCTCAGAGTCTTCGTAGGTGGCATTCTGACCTCCCGGCACATTCTCGGGCTCTTCCTCGGTAACGTTCTTGATGTGGAACTTCTCGCGGTTTGTGATAGCACCGATGGGGTTGAACATCTTGCGGATTATCTGTATTGTCTCGCTGCTGATGTATGTCAGGAAGATGATGGCGATAAGCAGAAGCACAGCAACAAGTCCGGGAGTGCCTATAACATTTTCAAGGAAGTTGCCTACATATTCACCATGTCCGCCGCCAGGGTTGAACACCTCATCACCCATCAGCGGAGTGAGGAATTTGGCGAAAGCAACAGACGTCCACAGCATGATAACAGTGAGCGAGAGGAACCACTTGAAGAGGTTCACCTTTTTGAATGCCTTGAGTATCTTTATTCCGATGATACAAATCAGCAGAGGCACGATGAATGCGGATAGTCCGAAGCAACGGGCTATGAAGAAATGACTGAGCAGTGCGCCCATGCTTCCACACCAGTTCTGATATTCGCGGGCTGTGTTTGTCCACTCGCCAGGACGCTGGTCGAGCACGAGACTCTGGTCGGCTGTTCCTGTGTAGAAGTAAGACACCATCGCGATGGTTAGGTAAATCGCAAAAAGTATCAGTGCGAAGCCGAAAAGTCCGTTGAATATATCGTTCTGGAATATGTTGACTCCACCGATTGCCTCGGTGAAGGATTTAGCTACTTTTGGTTGTTTTTTCTTTGCCATGAGTCTTTTTAACCTTAATTTTCCTGCAAAAGTACACTAATTTTGTCAGAAAATAGCAATAAATCGTATTTTTTTTCTATTTTTGCACTTTGTTTTGAGAAAGTTAGATGAAAAAGGTAATATACAGAGAGTTTGACAAGAAGGCAATAACAGCTCTTCCGAGGGTTCTTTTCCCGGGGAAGATAATCACGATACTCAGTGAGGGAGAGACGGAGAAAGCCGTCAATTACCTGCTGTCTCAACCTATTTTGGGCTTTGATACGGAGACTCGTCCCTCGTTTACCAAAGGACAAGTGCACAAGGTATCGCTCCTACAGGTGTCTACACACTCCACATGCTTCCTTTTCAGGCTGAACTATACGGGCATTACTCCCGCCCTGATACGACTTCTGGAGGACCGCCTGGTCAGGAAAGTGGCGCTGTCGTGGCACGATGACATACTGTCGTTACAGCGCCGAAAGCATTTCAATCCGGGAACATTCACCGACCTTCAGACGCTGATGCCTACAATCGGGGTGGAGGACAAGAGTCTGCAGAAACTGTATGCCAACTTTTTCGGTGAGAAAATTAGCAAGCGGCAGCAACTGAGCAACTGGGATGCTGACATACTCAGCGACCGCCAGAAAGAATATGCTGCGACAGATGCGTGGGCTTGCATAAAGTTATTTGAGGAGTTCAAGAGATTAAAGGAAACAAACGACTATGAGTTACAAGAATATATATCTGAAGAAGGGTAAGGAAGAGAGTCTCAAACGATTCCATCCCTGGGTTTTCTCGGGTGCCATATTGCGTGCTGACGCGGGGATTGAAGAGGGTGACACCGTAAGGGTATTGTCAGAAAAGGGCGATTTCATCGCCGTAGGACATGCTCAGGTGGGAAGTATCTCTGTGAGGGTTCTGTCGTTTCGCGATGTAGAAATCGACGATGCCTTCTGGTTTAGCCGGCTGGAGGCAGCCCTTGAGATGCGCCGCCGCATCGGAATAGCTGATTCTCCGAACAACAACACTTACCGGCTGGTGCACGGTGAGGGTGACAACCTGCCAGGATTGGTAATTGACTGTTACGGAAAGACTGCCGTGATGCAGGCTCACAGCGTGGGAATGCACGTGTGCCGCAACGAGATAGCTCAGCAGCTGGCTGCTGTTATGGGCAGCCGCATCGAGAATATCTATTATAAGAGTGAGACGACACTTCCATATAAAGCAGACCTCGGACAGGAGAATGGTTTTATTTTCGGCGGTTCCACCGAGAATGTCGCCGTTGAGAACGGACTGAAGTTCCATGTTGACTGGCTAAAGGGACAGAAGACGGGATTCTTCGTTGACCAGCGTGAGAACCGCAGCCTGCTCGAAAAGTATTCCAAGGGACGCAGCGTGCTTAATATGTTCTGCTACACAGGAGGTTTTTCCGTCTACGCCATGCGGGGAGGAGCCGAACTTGTGCATTCGGTTGACAGTAGCGCCAAGGCTATCGACCTTACCAATGCTAATATCGCAATGAATTTCCCCGGCGACACGCGTCATGAAGCGTTCTGCGAGGATGCTTTCAAGTTCCTTGACAATGCCGACGGCAAGTACGACCTTATCATTCTCGACCCGCCTGCCTTTGCAAAGCATCGGGCAGCACTAAGGAATGCTCTTAAGGGATATACCCGCTTGAATGTCAAGGCTTTCCAGCGAATAAAGAAAGGCGGAATACTCTTCACATTCAGTTGCTCTCAGGTGGTTACGAAGGAGAATTTCCGCAATGCCGTCTTTACTGCCGCCGCTATCAGTGGACGCAAGGTGAGGATTCTGCACCAGCTTCATCAGCCAGCAGACCATCCAATAAATATCTATCACCCCGAGGGAGAATATCTTAAGGGTCTTGTGCTGTATGTTGAGTGATAATTCATAATGCATAATTCATAATGATTAAAAAGGTATCAGAGTTTATAGCAAGCAATCGGCTTTTAGATAAGAAAGGACTATATCTTACAGCTCTTTCCGGGGGTGCCGATAGCGTTGCTTTGCTCTTGGTACTCAGGCAATTGGGTTATTCTGTTGAAGCAATTCATTGTAACTTCCATTTGCGTGGTAAGGAGTCTGACAGGGACGAGCTGTTCTGCGTTTCATTGTGCGAGAAACTGGGTGTAAAACTGCATCGTATTCATTTCGATACCCACGAATATGCTGCCCTTCACAAGGTGAGTATTGAGATGGCAGCGCGAGAACTGCGCTATCAGTATTTCTTCCAACTGAAATCAGACCTTGGCGCTGCAGGTGTCTGTGTGGCTCACCATCGCGATGACTCCGTTGAAACCGTGCTCCTTAACCTCGTCAGAGGAACGGGTTTGCGCGGACTTCGCGGCATCCAGCCTTCTCACGATGGTATTATTCGTCCGCTGCTGTGCGTAAGCCGCCAAGAGATTGAATCATTCTTGCTTGAAGAGGGGCAGGACTACGTTACCGACAGCACAAATTTCGAGACGGAATTCAGTCGCAACCGTATACGTCTTGAGGTTCTACCGCTTCTCCGTGAGATAAATCCCTCGGCGAGTGACAATATCTTCCGCATGACGCAGTTGCTCGGCGAGGCAGAGAAACTCCTTGATGAGGTTGTGAAGAGCCATCACAACGACGTTCTCGACATTGCCAAGCTCGACACCATGACTTCGCCCCGCTACCTTCTCTACGAAGTGATGAAGGACTATGGCTTTTCTTCAGATCAGGTGGAACAGATGTTTCGTCAACGCCACGGTGAGTCGGGCAGGTTGTTCGTCTCTGAAACCCATGAGGTGGCTATAGACAGAGGTCGCTTCATTGTTGAAAAAAAGAATGACGATGAAGCGAAAACATTGGTAATTCCCGAACCCGGGACGTATGTCGTCGATGAAAAGGTGAAAATACGTGTCGAACTCATGCCGTTTACAGATGGTATTGTCAGTCGCGACCCACGGGTGGCAACACTTGATGCTTCAACCCTCGCTTTCCCACTGACATTAAGAACTGTTATGCCGGGAGACCGTTTCCATCCTTTTGGAATGCAGGGCAGTCGTCTCGTTAGCGACTATCTTACGGACCGGAAGAAAAATATCTTTGAAAAACGCCGCCAGCTGGTAGTAGCCGATGCTACTGGTGCTATTGTGTGGCTTGTGGGTGAGCGCACCGATGACAGGAACAAGGTTAGAGAAGGCACAAGTGAGGTGCTGCTCATAACAGCGTAAGTTTCTCGACACACTCCCGGAGGGAAGTTTCCCAGTGTGGTATGTCAATGTTGTATGTTGTCTTGATTTTGGTTTTGTCAAGCACGGAGTATGCTGGACGATGTGCGGGTGTAGGGTACTCGCTGGTGTGGAGTGGACGTACGTTGCACTGGATGCCTGCAAGCCGGTGGATGGCGATAGTGAAGTCATACCAAGAGCAGACGCCCTCGTTGGAGTAGTGATAGATTCCGGGATGTATGCCCTTAGTGACAATTGTCATGATGGCGGCTGCGAGGTCGCGGGCATAAGTGGGTGTTCCTATCTGGTCGAAGATGACACCCAACTGTTCGCGCTCTGTGCCGAGTCGAAGCATGGTTTTGACGAAATTGTTGCCGAATGTGGAGTAGAGCCATGCTGTGCGAATGATGAGTGCGCGACGGCAGAACTTCTGCACACCGAGTTCGCCTGCAAGCTTGGTGGAACCGTAGACGGAATTAGGGCAGGGTGTGGTGTCCTCGGTGTATGGTATGTAGGACTTCCCGTCAAAGACGTAGTCGGTGGAGATCTGTATAATCCATCCTCCGCGCTTGTCAATGGCAGCGGCGAGGTAGGCTGGTGCCACAGTGTTCAGGGTTGTGGCTTTTTCGTTATCATTCTCTGCCTTGTCTACAGCGGTGTAGGCGGCGCAGTTGATGATGCCGTCGATGGCGTGTTCTGTCACGAACTGTTCAACAGCGAGTTGGTTTGTGATGTCGAGTTCTGCGACGTCGGTATTATAATATGTGTGTTCGGGGTGCTGCTTCTGTAGCAGTTGTATCTCGTTTCCGAGTTGGCCGTTACAGCCAGTAACCAAGATGTTCATTGCGGGGAATTCTTAAAGCTTAATTTTCAATTTTCAATCTTCAATCTTCAATCTTCAAACTTCAACTCTCCAGCCTTATCCTTCTTATAATAGTCAGAGAGCATTCCGAGAAGTGTGGTTATTTCCTTTATTGCGTGTTGTGTCTCGGGCGAGATGTCTTTCTTCTGGAGTCTGAGCATCATCGTGCCGTAGAGTGCGTTGAAGCAAGTCTCGAGTTCCGATGTATGTGCCTCGCCGGAGTCTTTTCTTTCCTTGTTCCTGAGCTCGACGATGTAAGGCAGCACTCGGTAGTACTCGCTGGTGTAGAATGGGAATTTGGAACTGTCGAGTAGTTGGTTATGCAGTTCCTCAAGCTGTTGCAGCACGATGCGGTTTATCTGCAGGTGTCCCGCCTGTCGTGCTCCTTCCTGGTTCATCATGCGTATAAGGTCGCCATACCAGTCGACCATTTCTTCTTTCTGTTCGTCGGTATAGTCGAAACGTTCGATGTACTCGCGGCGTAGTCGTGTCAGCGAGCAGTCGTATGCTCTGAGGATGTCCTCTACCTGCCACATGTAGAGCAGGTATTCGGCTATGTTGTTCTTTCTAAGTTCGTGGGAAATATACATAATTCTTCACTCTTCACTCAAAATCTATACAGGTTTGTCACTGTTCCAAGTAGCATTATTACTGAGCCGAGCATCACTACGGCACCGATGACTTGGTTGATAAGCCTGATACCGTTGTTGTCGAACTTCTCTCGAATTTTGTCCACCAACCACGTCAGTCCGTACCACCACAGCAGAGCTCCAGCCACGATACTGAGGAAGCCCACAGCCATCTCAAAGGGGTGGTTGGGCAGCACGAAAGCAAACTGGGCGAAGAGTGCCATGAAGAGGAAAATGATGAGTGGGTTAGAGAAGGTGACGAGGAACGCCGTGAAGGCGTTGTGGGTAAGCGTTCCGCGGTTCTTTCCCGATTGGTGGATATTGCGTGTTGGGTCGGTGCGATAGGTGAAAAGTCCGAACGCCAACAGCATCAGCGAGCCTATTATCTGGAGGTAGAACCTGTTGCGGTCGTTGTTTACGAAGTCCATAACGAATGACATTCCGAAACCGGTGATGGCGGCATAGATGATGTCGCTCACTGCGGCACCGATGCCCGTGACGAATCCGTACCAGCGTCCCTTGTTGAGTGTTCGCTGTACACACAACACACCAACGGGACCCATCGGAGCGGAGGCTATCATGCCGATGAGCATGCCCTTGGATATGAAGTCAAGGATGTTTATTGGTACTATGAATGCCATATCGCGTGCAAAAATACAAATTATTTTATTTTCCAACAAAGAAAATTGCTTTTTCTTTGGTTTTTTCCTCACTTATCCGTACCTTTGCCAAGAAATCAACTTGTTTAATGTAAAAATAGTACAACAATTATGAACACACAAACAGCAGCAGTTAAGCCCTACGTTATTGGTCTGGACTTAGGAGGAACAAATTCGGTTTTCGGCATCGTGGATGCACGAGGTGAGATTAAGGCTACTACAGCAATCAAAACGCAGGGTTACGACACTGCCGAAGATTACGTGGATGCTTGTATAGAGGCATTACAGGTAATCATCGACGAGGTGGGCGGACTGGAACTTATCAAGGCGATGGGCATCGGTGCTCCCAACGGCAACTACTATTCAGGAGCAGTGGAGTTTGCTCCAAACCTCGCATGGGCACACAACAGCAAGGTGCCTCTTGCAAAGATGTTCAGCGAGCGACTCGGCGGCATACCCGTGGGACTTACCAACGATGCCAATGCGGCTGCTGTTGGCGAGATGACCTATGGCGTGGCTCGTGGTATGAAGAACTTTATTGTGCTGACCCTTGGAACCGGTGTTGGTTCGGGTATAGTGATAAACGGACAGTTGGTTTACGGCAGCGACGGTTTTGCAGGAGAGTTGGGTCACGTGACTATGCGTCGCGAGAACGGACGCCTCTGCGGATGCGGACGCAAGGGTTGTCTCGAGGCTTACTGCTCGGCTACGGGTGTTGCCCGCTCGGCACGCGAGTTCCTGGAGAAGACCGACGAGCCCTCATTACTTCGCGAACTCGACCCAGAGCAGATAACCTCTCTCGACGTGTCTATCGCAGCAGGCAAGGGCGACGCTCTGGCTAAGCGCATATATGACTTCACAGGACACATGTTGGGCGAGGCATGTGCCGACTTCGCAGCCTTTGCAAGTCCTGAGGCATTTATCTTCTTTGGCGGAATGACTAAGGCTGGCGACCTTATCATGGAGCCTATCAAGAAGAGTTATGACGAGCACGTGATGCCTATCTTCAAGGGTAAGGCTGAGTTCCTTGTTTCGGGTCTTGACGGCTCGAGTGCTGCCGTTCTTGGAGCAAGTGCTATTGGATGGGAGTTGTAAAAAAGGTAAAAAATTAAAAAGGTATTATTAAGAATTAAAGAATTGAAGACAGAAGACGATATTCGACAGGCTGTCGAGACAATGCGGCGGGGTGGAGTAATACTTTACCCCACCGACACTGTTTGGGGCATCGGATGTGACGCCACCAACTATGAGGCGGTGGCTAAGGTTTACAAGATAAAGCAGCGCGACGACTCGAAGGCGATGATATGCCTCGTGGACAGCGACGCACGACTGCAACGATATGTGCGCAACGTGCCCGACGTAGCATGGGACATCATGGAACTTGCCACCAAACCCACAACGGTGATTCTCGACAATGCCAACAACCTGGCTGAGAACCTGGTGGCTGAAGACGGAAGCATAGCAATGCGAATAACCCGCGAGGAGTTTTCGCGACAACTCTGCTACCGGTTCCAGAAACCAATAGTGTCGACGAGTGCTAACATCAGTGGACAGCCTGCAGCGCAGAACTATCGTGACATAGCACCCGAGATAATCAATGCTGTGGACTATGTATGCTGGAGCCGCCGACAGGAGCACCAACCTCACCGTCCGTCGAGCATAATACGACTGACACAGGACGGCATCGTAACGATTATAAGGGAGTAATTGGAAATTACGAAGTAAGACGTGTTAGGGACGAAAGGCTAAAAGATTTAAAATGCTGGAGAAAATCATAAAGTGGCGCGAAGCGAATGTGGGCAACAAGGAATTTACCCTGTTGCTGTCGGTCTTTGTGGGCTTTTTCGCCGCTGTCGCCGGCTTCGTGCTCCACTGGATTATCCGCCAGATACAGAGTCTGCTGACCTCGGGCTTCGTTGCCGATAATGTCAATTGGCTCTACCTTGTATATCCTATTATCGGTATCTACCTCACGTCACTCTTTGTGAAACACATCGTAAAGGACAATATCTCACACGGAATCACACGAATTCTCTATGCCATAAGCACTAAACGCTCTCGACTTAAGGGGCACAACACGTGGAGTTCCGTAATAGCCTCTGCCATAACCATAGGTTTCGGAGGTTCGGTGGGTGCCGAGGCGCCGATTGTTCTCACAGGCTCTGCCATAGGCAGTAACCTTGGTAAGATGTTCCGTATGGACAACCGCACGCTGATGCTGCTGGTGGGATGCGGAGCGGCGGCTGCAATAGCGGGAATATTCAAGGCTCCGATAGCCGGACTGGTGTTCACACTCGAGGTGTTGATGATAGACCTTACTATGGCGTCGTTGCTGCCAATCCTCGTTAGTGCCGTCACGGCGGTTCTGTTCAGTTATCTGTTCAACGGTGGTGCCTCGCTGTTCCGCTTCACTCTCACTGACAGTTGGATGATGGAGCGAGTGCCCGCCTACATCCTGCTTGGAGTATTTGGCGGACTCATCAGCCTTTATTTCATCCGCACCATGAACTTTTGTGAGGGCATCTTTGGCAGGCTGCGCCATTCCTACCAGCGTCTGCTGCTTGGTGGTGTTGTGCTCAGCACACTTATTTTCCTCTTCCCGGCACTCTACGGTGAGGGCTATGACAGCATCAACATTCTGCTGGGCGGAAAGACCGAAGCCGACTGGGAGCAGGTGATGAACAACTCCGTCTTTGCTGGAAACGTGAAGTGGCTTGTGCTCTACATCTTCTTTGTGCTGATGACCAAGGTGTTTGCAACCTCTGCAACCAATGGCGGTGGCGGTTGTGGTGGTACGTTCGCTCCCTCGCTGTTCATCGGAGCCTTTTGCGGATTCTTCTTCGCGCGGGTGTGGAACATCGAGCAAATAGGAGTGTATATTCCCGAGAAGAATTTCGCCATGCTGGGAATGGCAGCGGTGATGGCAGGAGTGATGCATGCCCCGTTGACAGGCATTTTCCTCATTGCTGAATTGACTGGTGGATACAGCATGTTTATTCCGCTGATGATTGTCAGCATATGCGCGTACCTTACTATAATAATATTTGAACCCCACAGTATCTACGGCATGCGACTGGCTCGCGAGGGAAAACTTATAACACACCATACGGACCATGCAGCGCTTACGCTTATGAGTCTGGAAAGCATCGTGGAACATGATTATACGGCAGTAACGCCCGACATGACACTTCAGCGCTTGGTTCATGCCATAAGTCGCAGCAAACTCACCGTTCTGCCCGTACTCGATCCGGCGGGAAAGGTGATTGGCGAAGTGCACGTAGACAAGATACAGCACATAATGTTCCGAACAGAACTTTACAACCACTTTCAAGTGTCACAACTCATGATACAGCCACCGGCATTACTGAGTGTCAGCGACTCCGTGGAGAACGTCATGCGCTCTTTTGAGAAAACCAAAGCCCGCATGCTACCTGTTGTCAACAGCGATGGAATGCTTGTGGGCTACATCACTCAGGCACGTCTCTATACGCAGTATCGAAGGATGGTGGCTGACATGAGTGCAGAATAATAAGTGAAAAGTGAAGAGTTAAGAATGAAAAAAGAAGACTTACGAATAGTATTTATGGGAACCCCCGAGTTTGCTGTGGGAACACTCAGCAGACTCGTAGAGGGAGGATATAACGTTGTGGCTGTAGTGACACAGCCAGACAAACCCGTGGGGCGACACCACGAAACGCTACAGCCCTCGCAGGTGAAGACCTATGCTGTCGAGCACGGCATCCCCGTGCTCCAACCCGTTAAGATGAAAGACGAGAAGTTCGTGGAGCAGCTGCGCAACTTCAGGGCTGATCTTCAGGTGGTTGTTGCTTTCCGTATGCTCCCGGAGGTGGTGTGGGCAATGCCCCGCTTCGGCACTTTTAATGTGCATGCTGCCTTGTTGCCCCTCTATCGTGGTGCTGCACCGATAAACTGGGCAGTAATCAATGGTGAGAAGGAAACGGGAGTGACAACATTCTTCCTGGATCACGACATAGATACCGGACGAGTCATAATGCAGGAACGCCTGCCGATAGGAGAGAACGACAACGTTGAGACGGTCTACGATGGTCTGATGAACCTCGGAGCAGAGGCGGCATTACGTACCATAGACCTCATCATAGAAGGCGACGGAACTGTAGAGAGTATCCCTCAGGAACAGATGCCGGCATACAGCGGTGACCTGCCCCAGGCACCGAAAATATTCAAGGACACCTGTCGCATAGACTTCTGCCAAACTGCCGAAGCTGTGCATAACTTCGTTCGTGGACTCAGTCCATATCCCGGAGCCTGGACTGTAATACAACTGCCCGACGGCAAGGAGTCGGAACTGAAGATATTTGCTACTCAGAAAACTAACCGCCCTGCAACAGATGTAGCCGGCTGCTTTATCGTAGAGGGAAGCAGCCTTTTCGTCAACACTGCCGACAGCCTCTTGCAGGTGCTCGAACTGCAACTCTCGGGCAAACGGCGCATGAATGCCCGTGATTTTCTTAACGGATCACGACAGTTATTTCAAGGTAAAATTCTAAATAATTCTTAAAAAACGTATATTTATTGACAAAATGTAACAAAAATGTTGCAAGTGTGAAATGTTTTTGATATTTTTGCAACAAATCAGTAAGTCTGGACAAATTATGGCAAAGTACAACATTACACCACCAAAACAAAAGAATGCGGCGTATCGAAGCCTTGTAAACCCACAGTTAATGGATGTTTTGAAGGAGAAAATCCTAAAGGTGATCCTTCTTGACAAGAAGTATGCAGACCCAAACTACTCTGCAAAACAGTTAGCTTCGGATTTGGGCACCAACACCAGGTACATATCTGCTGTCATTAGTGTGAAGTTCCACATGAACTACACCTCTTTCGTTAACAAATTCAGAATCGAAGAGGCTATGGCAATAATGAATGATAAGCGTTACCTCTCGCTTAACATGCAGGACATTAGTGCTATGGTTGGCTTCGCTAACCGTCAGTCGTTCTATGCTGCCTTCTATAAAGTCAACGGTACTACACCGCTGAAATACAGGCGCATGCTGCTCTCTGGCATGAGTTGATGATAGAAATGGACAATCAGGATTTCAGTTACTCTGACGACCGTTTTGCCGATATTCAGATACTGAGGTATCGGCTGAACGGTTTCGAACAACTCACCCTTCAACAGAAAAAACTTGTATACTACCTCTCTGAGGCTACTCTTTCGGGACGCGACATAACGTTTGATCAGTTCGGTCGCTACAACCTTCGTGTGCGTAAGATGCTTGAACAGCTCTACATATCGTATCAGGGTGACCGCACCTCAACAGAGTGGCTCGCAATCGAGGAATACCTCAAACGTGTGTGGTTCTCGAGCGGCATATATCACCATTACGGATGCGAGAAGTTTGAGCCCCGTTTCACGGAGACATTCCTTCGTGAGGCACTTGGCGACAAGGCATCTGAATACGAGGATTTGTTCCCCGTAATCTTTGATGCCACACTGCTGCCCAAGCGTGTCGACAAAACAGAGGGGAAGGACGTAATCCGCACTTCGGCATGCAATTTTTACGATGGCGTTAGCGAAGAGGAAGTGGATCGCTACTATGCCTCGCTAAAAAATGCCAACGACGAAGAACCGCCGTCCTACGGACTGAATAGCACACTGGTTAAGAAGGATGGGCGCATATATGAAGACGTATGGAGAGTAGGAGGGAAGTATGGAAAGGCTATAGAGCGCATTGTCTATTGGTTGGAGAAGGCAGCCGAAGTAGCAGAAAACGAACATCAGCGCCGCTATATCGAACTGCTGATAAGTTACTATTACTCTGGTGATTTACGCAAGTTTAATGAATATTGCATCGAATGGGTTTCAGAGCATGAGGGACGCATCGATTTCGTCAACGGTTTTATCGAAGTCTATGGAGACCCATTAGGCTTCAAGGGTTCTTGGGAAGGAATCGTGGAATACAAGGACTTAGAGGCAACCCGTCGCACGCAGACCATAAGCAGGAATGCCCAGTGGTTTGAGGATCATTCTCCCGTAGACCCGCGCTTCAAGAAAAAAGAGGTACGCGGAGTTACAGCTAACGTCATCTGTGCCGCTATGCTCGGAGGTGACGAATATCCCTCCACCGCAATAGGAATAAATCTCCCTAATGCCGACTGGATAAGAGCACGCCACGGGAGCAAGAGCATCACTATCGGCAACATTACCGATGCCTACAACAAGGCAGCACGCGGCAACGGATTCCGTGAAGAGTTCGTGATAGACAGTGAGACCATTGAAATGATAGACAAGTATGGCGACACGTGCGACGACCTGCATACCGACCTTCATGAATGTCTTGGACACGGAAGCGGACAACTTCTGCCGGGAACCGATCCTGATGCGCTGAAGACCTATGGCAACACTATTGAGGAAGCGAGAGCGGACCTCTTCGGACTCTACTATATCGCTGACGAGAAACTTGTAGAGCTGGGGCTAACGCCAAATCTCGAGGCGTACAAGAGTCAGTACTACACCTACATGATGAATGGACTCATAACTCAACTGACACGCATTCGTCCCGGACATCAGATTGAAGAGGCTCACATGCGGAACAGAGCGCTAATAGCCCGCTGGTGCTATGAACATGGCAGTGCAATGAGGCTCGTTCGTCGAGAAGGCAAGACATTTCTCCAAATTGATGACTACGAAGAACTGCGACAACTCGTTGCCCAGTTGCTCTGCGAGATTCAGCGCATAAAGAGTTGTGGCGATTATGAAGCGGCTCGACAATTGGTAGAGCGATATGCCGTAAAAGTTGACGAGGAACTGCACAGCGAGGTGCTCCGCCGTTATGAGAAACTTCATCTGGCACCTTATAAGGGATTCCTTAATCCACGGCTTACGCCTAAAATATGCGGTGACGAAATCACAGACATTGAAGTAGACTACTCAGAGCATTACACAGAACAGATGCTGCGTTACAGCAGCGAATACGGCTTCCTGATATGACAGAAGAAACACACGAGAAACTCAAGCAGATAAAGCAGTCGTTCAGACTGATGATGAACGGCGAGGCAATGCGCTCTATGAGGGATAAGGGAGTTGAGTACCACCTCAATTGGGGCGTCAGCATAATCGACTTGAGACGGATGGCTGAGGAGTGGTGCAAAGACTACGACCTCGCCATCGAACTGTGGAAGGAGAATATACGTGAGTGCAAAATCCTTGCAACAATGATAATGCCACCGGAACGCATGCTGCCAGAGATTGTCGACTTGTGGATGGAGCAGACCACCGAGGTAGAGATAGCCGAACAGGCGTGCTTCAACCTCTATCAGCATCTGCCTTATATACCCGAAATGGCGTTCCGCTGGATAGCATCAGACCGCAGTGTGGAACAGATTAGCGGCTACCATGTACTCTCGCGCCTCTTCATGCGAGGCATGCAGCCCAACGAACGAACTCGCGAAGAACTTGTGGATCAGGCTAATGCCGCTATTGCCGGCAGCGACATCATAGTGCGTCATGCTGCAACCACCTGTCTTCAGCGGCTCGAAGAACTCGAAGAACAATAAATAAAAACAATTGACATCATGAAACATATCAACTGGGGATTCATAGGATGCGGCGAGGTTACCGAGAAGAAGTCGGGACCAGCATTCAACGATGTTGCCGGTTCGCGGGTAGTTGCCGTAATGAGCCGTAAGGAGGAACACGCCCGTTCCTATGCCGAAAGGCACAATGTGCCCAAGTGGTACACCGATCCGCAGAAACTAATCAACGACCCTGATGTTAATGCCATCTATGTTGCCACGCCTCCTTCATCGCATGCTACTTTCGCCATCATGGCAATGAAAGCCGGCAAACCCGTGTATGTAGAGAAACCCCTGGCAGCTTCCTACGATGACTGTGCACGCATTAACTATGTCAGCCAGCAGACTGGAGTTCCGTGTTTCGTGGCTTACTATCGTCGCTACCTGCCTTATTTCCAAAAGGTAAAGGAGATTGTTCAGAGCGGACATCTGGGTACTATCGTTGATGTTCAGATACACTTCTCTGTTCCTCCTCGCGAGCTCGACTATTCATGTGTCGAGAAACTCCCCTGGCGACTTCAACCAGATATTGCCGGCGGCGGATATTTCTACGACTTGGCGCCACATCAACTCGACCTTCTCCAATATATCTTCGGAGTGATAACAAAGGCAGAAGGCATCTGTGCCAATCGAGCAGGACTTTACAAGGCAGAAGACAGTGTCAGCGCCTGCTTCCAGTTTGAGAACGGACTGACGGGAAGCGGCTCGTGGTGCTTCGTCGGACACCAGTCGGCACGCAAGGATCGTATTGAGGTGGTAGGTGAGAAAGGCATGCTGTCGTTCTCGGTCTTCGATTATGACCCGATAGAACTGATAACGAGTGATGGAACCACAAATATTGAAATTCCCAATCCGCCGTATGTTCAGTTACCTAT
>JAFTFC010000231.1 GCA_017449725.1 Prevotella sp.
ATCACTGCAACGACTTACATAGGTCCGATTATGACTCTGTGCCTTGGTAAGAGGGGTGAGTTGGTGAAGCAGGAATACATAAGCGGCAATCGTGTGGAGATACTGTTCGACCTGCCACTGGGTGAGATAGTGATTGACTTCTACGACAAGCTGAAGTCTATCTCGAAGGGTTATGCTTCGTTCGACTATCACCCGAACGGATTCCGTCAGTCGGACCTGGTGAAGCTGGATATACTGCTTAACGGCGAGCAGGTGGACGCTCTCTCGACTCTGACCCACAGGAGCAATGCGGTGGATTTCGGGCGAAGGATGTGCGAGAAGCTGAAGGAGCTGTTGCCTCGCCAGCAGTTTGACATCGCCATACCGGCGGCTATAGGTCAGAAGATTATAGCGAGGGAGACGGTGAAGCAGGTGAGGAAAGACGTGACTGCGAAGTGCTATGGCGGTGACGTGAGCCGCAAGCGCAAACTGCTTGAGAAGCAGAAACGGGGCAAGAAACGCATGAAGCAGATAGGCAATGTGGAGGTGCCGCAGAAGGCATTCCTCGCCGTACTGAAGCTTGACTAATAAATCCGATGTAAGTTAACCTACTAAAACTACAGAGACAGAGATGAAAGAGTTAGTGACGACAATAACACGCGACGTGGCAAGGGAACTGGCACGAAAGTACAGTACGATGAGACACGAAGAACTCGACGTACTGGAGAGCATCCTCGTACCTATTAAATATAATAAGGGCGAGTTGATACTTCCTGAAGGTGAACAGTGCATGAGCATTATGTACATCGAGAAAGGACTCGTGAGACAATTCTACTTCAAGAACGGCAAGGAAGTGACGGAGCACATGGCGAACGAGGGAAATATCGTGATGTGCATAGAGAGCCTGTTCAAGGAGGAACCCACATACCTGCAAGTTGAAGCACTGGAGCCGACAGTGATATTCCACCTGCCGAAGAAAAGACTCGAGGAGGTGGCGCTGCACAACGTGAACATCCAGATTCTCTATCGTAAGATTCTGGAAGAGTCGCTAATACTGTCACAGGTACATGCCGACCTCGTGAGGTTTGAGACGGCAGAGAACCGCTATCGCCGCATGCTGAAACTCGCTCCTCAGGTAGCGTTGAGGGCACCGTTGCTCTATATAGCAAGCTATCTGCAGATGACTCCCGAAACACTCAGTCGAGTGCGCTCGCAGGTATAAATCGGTGTTAGGAAAGAAGAAAAGAAGTGAAGAATTGTTAAATATTGGTCCTTCTGTTGATAATTCTCAATTCTCATTTCTCAATTCTCAATTAAAAGAAGTAGCTTTGCACCCGCTTTTGAAGCACATTATTAATTATTTATCAATTTAAAAAGTATGAACAAATACGAAACCGTTTTCATTTTGACTCCCGTTTTGTCTGATGAGCAGACAAAGGAAACGGTCGCTAAATTCAAGAAGATCCTCACCGACAATAGTGCAGAGATCGTGAATGAAGAGGCCTGGGGATTAAAGAAACTGGCTTATCAGATTGAGAAGAAGACCTCAGGTTTCTACTACCTTTTGGAATTCAATGCTGAGCCGGCAGTTATCAGTACACTGGAGACAGCCTTCCGTCGTGACGAGAAGGTGATTCGCTTCATGACAGTTAAACTTGACAAGTACGCAGCACAGTATGCTGAAAAGCGTCGTGCACGTCTTGGTAAAAAAGAGGAGGCTTAAACCATGGCAGAACAATCAGAAATTCGTTACTTGACAGCACCTTCTATCGACACTAAGAAAAAGAAGTATTGCCGTTTCAAGAAGAGCGGTATTAAGTATATCGACTACAAAGATCCTGAGTTCCTGAAGAAGTTCCTCAACGAGCAGGGTAAGATTCTTCCCCGTCGTATCACCGGAACATCACTGAAGTATCAGCGCCGTGTGGCACAGGCTGTTAAGCGTGCTCGCCAGATCGCTCTGCTTCCATTCGTAACCGACTTGATGAAATAAAAGAAAGGAGATTTATCATGGAGATTATACTGAAAGAAGATATTATCGGTCTGGGATATAAGAACGATATCGTGAATGTAAAGAGCGGTTATGGTCGTAACTATCTTATCCCTCAGGGTAAGGGCGTTATCGCATCAGAAAGCGCTAAGAAAGTACTCGCAGAGAACCTTCGTCAGCAGGCTCACAAGCTCGCTGCGTTGAAGGCTGCTGCTGAGGACAAGGCAAAGGCTCTCGACGGAGTAGCTCTCGAAATCGCAGCTAAGGTGTCTGCAACAGGTCAGCTCTACGGTTCTGTAGGTGCTGCTCAGGTTGCTCAGGCTCTTGCTGAGAAGGGTATTGAGGTTGACCGTAAGATCATCACAATGCACGAGGCTAAGACCGTTGGTGACTACGAGGCTACTGTACACTACCACAAAGAGGTAGAGGTTAAGGTGCCTGTAAAGGTTGTTGCAGAGAATGCTCCTGTAGCTGCTGCTCAGGAGGAGGCTCCTGTTGAGGCTCCTGTTGAGGCTCCTGTTGAGGCTCCCGCAGTAGAGGAGGCACCTGCAGTAGAAGAAGCTCCCGCAGTTGAGGCTGAAGAGGCTCCTGCAGAGGCATAACAGATCACTGTAAAGCAGTTAAATAAGAATCCCGACCGCCGATTGTTCGACTGTCGGGATTCCATTTTAAAAACGAATGATAACGAAGAATCAATACTTATCCGGATTTGCCGGCATCGTTGTGGTGTTGGCACTGTTTCGTTGTATCAATCCCTCGGTCAACAGCAGTCAGAACGAAAAGATTGTCGAGGCTGTGGATTCGGTTCAGACCGCAGATTCCGTAAAGCCGAAAGAACCGGCAGTTACTGTCAGTCAGCCCGTTGCTGTCAGCCCGGAGTTCAAGAAACATAGGATTCTTAGTGTTCCTTCGTTTAAGGAGGCGTTCCCCGATAGCCAGTCGGTTCAGGAAGTGGCAGCCCGTCGGTGGGGTGTTAAACCCGTTGCCAACAGGGCTGATGCTGAACATAGAAAGAAAGAGCTGGTATATATTGAATCAAATCCCTATTTTCATGTAGACAAGATGGCACGGAGCATACCGTATCTTGTGCCACGTGCTGCCGTCCTGCTTAACGACATCGGCAGAGCGTTCCTTGACAGTCTCTATGTTAAGGGCGTGCCTTTCCATCTTCCCATTGTTACGAGTGTACTCCGCACCAAGGAAGACGTGGCGCGGCTGCGTCAGTACAATGGCAATGCCACTGAGAACTCATGCCATCTGTTTGGTACTACTTTCGATATTTGTTACAACCGCTACCAAACAGTTTCCGCCCCTGACGAGCAGAGGCGGAAAGTTCAGAACGACACCTTGAAATGGGTGCTTAGTGAGGTGCTACGTGACATGCGCCAGCAAGAGCGTTGCTATATTAAGTACGAAGTGAAACAGGGCTGTTTCCACATTACCGTACGTTAATGACTTACGTACGCCGCTGACGATTAGTAGTCCTCGTCGTCCACTATGTCTGTATCTTCGAGAGCGAGCGCCTCGGGGTCTTCATCGAATGTGGTACGATAGCTCTCTTCGGTGAGCTTGTCTTCGTCATACTCGTCTTCTTCCTCGTCGTTGTTGTTCTCGTATTCATCAATGATGTCTACATCCTCATCATCGTCCTCTGTGTCAAGTTCGTCTTCTGTGTCGAACTTCATGCGCGGTTTCTCCTGGAGTGGTTTAACCTTTGCGAAGATTGCTTCAACCCATGTGCCCTTGGCAATCTCAAGTAGTTCAAAACCATCGTTTAGCTTCTTCTCGCACATACCGCCCTTTTTGTGCAGACGGTCCTTGGGAAGGGTAGTGGTGGATATGTCGAAACCACTCTGGATAATGTCCTGGATGCTCTGCGATAGGCTATCCCAACCGCCACCGAAGTTACGGTCGATGACCTCAAGAAGCTGTGCCGCCGTGATGTGGCGGATGTTCTCATAAGTAAGGTCTGTGACGCGTTTTATAGCTCTCTTCTTTATTGCGAGCTTTATCTTCGAACTCTCATCAGTGCGTAACTGCCCTACCTTGAAGTCGCGAGCCTCGTATTTCTTGATAACCTCAGGCTTGTCAATTCTTATTTCCTCTACTTCGAAAGCGCTCTTTATGATGTCGATGTAGTGGCGAGCGTTATCCTTTAAGTCACTTTCTTTCTCTGCTGCTTCCCAAATGCGGAAAACATCATTTTCCTGCAGGTCCCATACATTACTCTTGCTGAGTGCCTTCAGGGTTAATCCCTTCTTTCCTGTATTACTCTTAGCCATAAGCGTATATTATTTTTATTTATCTGTTATTACAAATTTGTCCCTGTTGTACAGGTCGCGATGTTTTTCGCGGAAATAGTTCTGTTTCTCCAAATCAATGTCTGCCGTGATGGTTGCCTGTGTATGAGCCGGAGCCGTCGCAAGTTCCATACCCCGTGAGTCGAGGATGGCAGAGAGTCCTGAATAGTCACACATGGTATCTTTGCCGATGCGGTTGCAGGCAATGACATGGCACTGGTTCTCAATGGCTCGAGCCCTGAGGAGTGTCTGCCATGCATACTCACGGGCTTCTGGCCAGTTTGCCACAACAATCATTGCGTCATAGCAGTCCTGATTGCGCAGCCAAACGGGAAATCTCAAGTCGTAGCATACGGCGAGGAAGAAACGCACGCCGCGGAACTCCACTATCTTCTGCTCGTTGCCGCAAGTATAGTACTTGTCCTCACCGCTATATCCGAAAAGATGTCGCTTGTCGTAGGTGGTTGTCTTTCCGCCAGGTTCAATGAAATAGAAGCGGTTGCGTTGCATTCCATCAGAGTCGGTGACGCAGAGGCTTCCACATACGGCAGCATCC
>JAFTFC010000232.1 GCA_017449725.1 Prevotella sp.
ATACTGCTCTCAGGTTCTTTCCTCTTCAGTTCATGCATCGGTTCGTTCGCCCTCTTCAACAAGTACGAGAAGTGGCAGTGCAACATGACCAGCTTTAAGATAGTCAACGGTATCGTAGGTCTTATCCTCCAGCCCATCGTGGGTACCGTTTGTCTTACTGTCGACGCACTTGTTCTCAACACCATCGAGTTCTGGAGCGGCAACAATCCACTCGCTATGAATACCGTTGTCGAAGGTAAGGACGGCAACCTCTATACCATCAAGTCAACAAAGAAAGGCTACGAAGTAACCGACCAGAACGGCGCTAAGACTCTCTTCACTCACGACGCCAAGAATGACTCCTGGTCCGTTTCCCAGAACGGCAAGACCGTGAAGATGTTCCAGTACAACACCGACGGAACCATCGAGGCTAACCTCCCCGGCGGCAAGACCATAACCGTCACCAACGACGAGGCAGGTCTCAATCAGGTAAAGGAGGCTGTCTTCGCTGACACCTACTACGCTATGCGATAACCACTAAGCGATATTACACAAAGAATAAGCACAGGGAGAAGTCCCTGTGCTTATTTTATTTTGGGGGCAGGCTCTGGAAATGGCGGGTAGTCCACACCTGAAAGAAGAACAGCAGACAAAGCACGATACCTACTTTGTAAGGACCTGTAATATCGTCACCAAACAAGACCTTAGACGCCGGAATGACAACGAGCGGAGAAACAAACTGTCCCAGATAGAGGGCTGCTGACAACAGCGGCATTACGGTAGTAGCAGAGTTTCGTCCGCCCTTGATGCTGGCTATCGTGTTCAGGTAAGGCACACCCACACCGTTCGCAATGCCGATACATGCCGAACCCAAGAGAATTGTAGCGACAGAGGGAACGAGATAAGCAGCGTAGCCGAACAGGAAAAATAGCGGGGCAAAGTATTTGATGGGCTGGCGGAAGGTATGCATAAGTCCTCCGAAAACCAAACCTACGAAGAAAGCCACCACGTCGAGACCTACCATAATCATCGTTATAGCCTCAGCCGACAGCCCTGTCTGCTGGCGGGCAATGATGGCAAAGTTGGTGGGGAAAATGAAGAATATCATCATCAGCAGTAACATACCGACGACCGATGGATGAAACTTCAACAACTGCCGCGGTTCAAAGGGAATGCCGCGCTTATTTGCCGAACCCAGTTGCTCGTCGGGCAGCCACAACCACACCATAACTACTGCAATCAAACCCATCAGATAAACCAGGAAGGCATAGTTCCACTCAATGGTCGCCAAGAGTCCCGCCAGCAGCGTCGCCACAACACCGCCCATCTGGTTCATGGCAGCCGACAGCCCCATCAGCCGCGCCTGCTCCTCAGGTGGGAAGTAGAAAGCAAGCAGGCCCGTGGAGAGCGGCATGATAAGTCCGACACTGACACCCAGGAGAGCCCTCATTACGAGAAGCACATAGATGTCATCAACAAAATAGCAGCCTGCTCCTGCCACCACATAAAGCAGCAGACCCGTCGTGGCAATTGCCCGGGTGCGCATCAGCCTGCTGATAGGCAGAAAGAAGAGGTTTGTAACGATAATCAGCAATGCAGGCATGCTGACGATAAGTTGTACCAGCAAGGCATTAGCCGCGCTGAAGTGAGCCTTGATAATACCCAAAGCGGGTGCGATGGCGGCTCCAGCCATCACGGTGAGCAGCGACATCGACAGGATGGTAGCCGTCACCTTACGGTTTACGCTTTTCTTTTCCATAAAATCAGTGGAGTTTTCGAGCTCTACCAAGCTATAGAGTCATTGCTTTTGCGGCTGCAAAGGTACAAAAAAATCCTGTTCCAACCAAATGTTTAACATTTTCGGGACGAAGCGAAGTGCTCAGGGGAATCGTGAAGTGAGCAAATGGTCGAGATTACGACCGTTAGTGACAACCGCGGGCAAGGCAGATGGTTATTCCCCACCTGAAGCGAGGTTACGGCTCGCTTCGGGTGAGGTTACGGCTCGCTTCGGGTGAGGTTACGGCTCGCTTCGGGTGAGGTTACGGGTCACTGCCAGAGAGGTTACGGCTCTCTTAGGGAGAGATTAGTTTGAAATTGTTGTGGTCAGGCGGTCACCCTCGGTGCCCCAGACGTTGCATGCCCCGACGGTGATGGTGTATGTATGACCCGTGTCGAGACGACCTAAGCCGAGTTTTACTGGGTTTGCCATATCTTCTTCCTGCGCCGTGATAAGCAGGTCGTTGATATACTTGTGGTTCTCAGCAACCTTGTTGCCGGCTTCGTCGGTGATGTTCACCAGGTAGTAGAGCACTTGCGACCCGTTGCCCGAGGCGCGTGGGACGGTGACGGTCGTGATGCCGTCGCTGGTCTCTGCCTTGATGTCCTGCGACGGGAATGTCGGTCCAGGCTTCTGGGCACGGTCCCATCCGTATCGGCTGAGTGAGTTCCTGTAGCCTGGAGCGGGCAGTATCAGCGATTGTCCCATCTGCTTGCCCAGTCCGAAGTCG
>JAFTFC010000026.1 GCA_017449725.1 Prevotella sp.
AACCAAGAACAACCACGGACGCACTAAGAAGAAGCGCATCGAGGTAGGCGACATGGATCTTAAGGACGAAGAGAAGCGGCTCTTCCTCGGCAGGCACCTCCGCTATGGTGTAGACACGCTGCAGCCCGCACTGAACAACCACTTCTCACGCATCACGCTGGTTAACAAAGCCAAGACCGAGCGCCTTACCATCGACTCGGGTCTGCGGTTCCGCAACCTGCTAAACAACGTGGAGAAGGACATGGGTTCTCTGGTGATTATCGAACTGAAGCGCGACGGACTGCAGCCCTCGCCGGTACTCGAAATGCTCCGTCAGCTGCGCATTCAGCCTCACGGCTTCTCCAAATACTGCATGGGGTCGGCACTCACCGGACGAGACCACCTCTCTGTCAACCGTTTCAAGCGTAAACTAATAGAAGTGAATAAACTACTAAAATAAATCATTATGATAGAATTGTTTTCCGCTGGCTTTCCCGGCATATTACTGAGGTTTGCGATTTGCCTGTGCGTCAACTGGTATATCGTACAGTTCCTATATTTCAAGAAGAGTCATCGCCGTGACTTCTACTTCACGTTCATCATCATCTCCGTAGCCATATTCTTCCTGGTATATCTCATGATGGGTATGGACCGCGGCAAGGCGACGATGGGTGTAGGCCTCGGACTCTTCGGTATCTTCTCGATTATGCGCTACCGTACCGACACCATGCCGGTGCGCGAGATGACCTACCTCTTCGTGGTAGTCTGCCTCTCTGTGGTTCACGCCATGGCTGACTCCATGGGTGTCGATAGCAACGGAAAGATGATAGGCACCCCTATTGCCGAACTCATAACAATCGACGTTATCGTAGTGGTCTCAATCATTGTGTTCGAGCGCTTTCTTAAGGTTGAAAGCACCAAACTGGTGCAGTACGACCGCATTGAGCTAATAAAGCCCGAGCGTCGCCAGGAACTGAAAGCCGACCTCGAAGAGCGGCTGGGCATCGAGGTGCTCGACGTACAGGTGGGAGCCGTTGACTTCCTGCGCGACATGGCGGTGCTGAAGGTTACCTACGTGGGTAAAAACAGCAACGATGTTGATAGATTATTGAAAATAAAAAATTCACAATATGCAGAAGTGTAGAATATTAACGACAGCACTCTTGGCAGCCATGAGCCTGTCGCTGTCAGCCCAGAGCGACGATTTCGGAATCTGGGGTGAAGTGAATGCAGAAAAGAAGATTGACTCGCGCTGGAGTGTGGGTGCTGGCGTGGAATACCGCAGCCGCGACAATGCTAAGACCGCCGACCGCTGGAGCTTCGGTGCCGACGTGACGTACAAGATAACCGACTGGCTGAAGGCTTCGGCAGGATATACACTGCTCGACGACAACCGCCACAAGGTAAATGACAGCGGAAAGAAATATGCCGACTACTGGGGAGTGCGCCACCGCTTCAACGTTTCACTGACGGCATCCAAGTCGTTCGGCAACCTTAACGTTTCGCTCCGCGAACGCTGGCAGTACACCTACCGCCCCGAGAAGACCGTTCAGCGCTATTATGTCAGCGACGACAGCGAGGCAGACGAACACACATACAGCGGCAAGGCAAAGAACGTATGGCGCAACCGCCTGCAGCTGAAATACAAAATCAATAAGATGTGGCGACCCTACATCAACGCCGAGAGCAGCGTTGCCAGGGGACTGGAGAAGATGCGCTATGCGGCAGGTACGGAGATACGCTTCAACAAGCACCACTCGCTCGACGTGAAATACCTCTTCCAGCGGGTTTACGGCGACGACGATGAAGCAAACCGCCACATCATCGGGTTAGGTTACACCTACAGTTTCTAGTTTAATGCATAATTCATAATTCATAATGCATAATATGATACGGAAAATAATAATACTCCTGCTGGCTCTGGCTCCATTAACGATAGTCAGCGCTCAGGATGCCAAGACTATATACAAACAGGGTAAGGCTCTCTACGACCAGGAGAAGTACGACAAGGCGTTCCCGCTTCTGAAGAAGGCTGCCGAGAAAGGCAACAAGAAAGCGCAGTACCGACTGGGACGCTGCTACGACAAGGGTCGCGGTGTCGCCGAGAACAATCAGCTGGCATTCCAGTGGTATATGAAATCGGCACAACAGGGATATGCCGACGCCCAGTATCAGGTTTCCCGGTGCTACGAGAAGGGAAAGGGTGTAGCCGCCGACGTGAAGAAAGCCAAGGCGTGGCTCTCGAAAGCCGTCAGGAACCCCAAGGACGGTGACAAGATACGGCAGAAGATAAAGGAAAAGAGTAAAAAGGTAAAAGGGTAAAAGAGTAAAAAAAGTAAAGGTAGTTATGAATAATGAAACGAAGTGCGCTCCGAGCGAAGCAGTGAGAAATTATCGCGAAGATTTCCCAATACTCTCCCGTGAGGTATACGGCAAGCCGCTGGTATACCTCGACAATGCGGCAACCACCCAGAAGCCGCTGTGCGTACTCGACGCCATGCGCGACGAGTACCTTAACGTCAATGCCAATGTCCATCGGGGCGTTCACTATCTGTCGCAGAAAGCCACCGACCTCCACGAGGCGGCACGCGAGAAGGTGCGCTCGTTCCTTAATGCCGCAAAGACCGAGGAGATTGTCTTCACCCGCGGCACCACCGAGGCAATCAACCTCGTGGCGTCGTCGTACGTTGAGAAGTTCATGAAGGCAGGCGACGAGGTTATCGTCTCTGTCATGGAGCACCATTCCAACATCGTTCCGTGGCAGCTTCAGGCACAGCGGCGGGGAATCGTGCTGAAGGTCATTCCCATGAACGACGACGGCACGCTCAACCTCGACGAATATGCCAAGCTCTTCTCCGAACGCACCCGTCTGGTCAGCGTCACCCATGTCAGCAACGTCCTCGGAACGGTGAATCCCGTAGGCGAGATGATACGCACAGCCCACGAACACAGCGTTCCATTCATGCTCGACGGAGCGCAGAGTGCGCCCCACATGAAGATTGACGTGCAGGCACTCGACTGCGACTTCTATGCCCTCAGCGGACATAAGATGTACGGACCAACGGGCATCGGTGTGCTCTATGCCAAGGAACACTGGCTCGAGGAGTTGCCGACCTATCAGGGTGGTGGCGAGATGATAGAGCACGTCAGTTTCGATAAAACCACCTTCGAACGTCCGCCGCTGAAGTTCGAGGCGGGCACTCCTGACTATGTCGCCACCCACGGGCTGGCTACCGCCATCGACTATATTGAGAACATAGGCTTCGAGACTATCGAAGCCCACGAGCAGGAGCTCACGCGCTACTGCGTAGAACAGCTCCGGACCGTTCCCGGCATCCATATCTACGGACATGCAACTTCCCAATCGTCTGGTGAAGTGTCGAGTGCCGTGCCGTTCTGCGACACGGATGCCGTCGTCTCCTTCAATGTCGAAGGCATCCATCACCTCGACCTCGGCACCCTTCTCGATCGCCTCGGCATCGCCGTGCGCACGGGTCACCACTGTGCCCATCCGCTCATGCAGCGCCTTGGCATTCAGGGTACCGTCCGTGCCTCGTTCGCTCTCTATAACACCCTCGAGGAGGTTGATGCCCTTGTGGCAGGACTCCAGCGAGTAGTAAAGATGTTCTGAAACGATGCTCCTTTCTCAATACCATAACGTAGAATTAGAGGCGGGCTGCGACGAGGCAGGACGCGGCTGCCTTGCCGGCAGTGTCTATGCTGCCGCCGTCATCTTCCCAAAGGACTATCAGAACTCTGAGCTCAACGACTCCAAACAGCTCACCGACCGCCGCCGCCATCAGCTCCGCGAGACTATCGAGCGCGACGCACTGGCGTGGGCAGTAGGTATCGTCACCCCCGAGGAGATAGACAAGATAAATATCCTCAATGCCAGCATCCTCGCCATGCATCGTGCCCTCGATCAGCTCACCGTCCGTCCCGAGGCAATCATCGTCGACGGCAATCGCTTCAAGCCCTATCATAGCATAGTCAACGGTTCTGCCGTTGACC
>JAFTFC010000233.1 GCA_017449725.1 Prevotella sp.
AAAAAGAGACTCAAACATTTGACTTTTTGTCGAACATTCTTAAGACTCGCTACGCTCGAATAAGCGTCGCACATAGCCCAAAAGGTTATGTCCTCAGTTTTTTATATCGTCAAAACCACTAAGCAGTACTCTTGCCACACGAATGTTGTCATCCAATTCTGTTTGGTCTGCCCGAACACTTATCAGTAACCGTTCTGCAAATATCTCGTCTTGGATAAATAACTTTAGTGCGACCGTGGAATAACCTTGGTCGGACCAAGGTATAGGTTTGTCGGGGAATTCTCTAGAGAATTTGCGACCGAGGTTATTCCATAGTCGAACCGAGGTATAAGCATTACGATGAATTCTCTAGAGAATTTCCCACCGAGGTTATGGTTTACTAAAACCGAGGTTATTCCTCAGTTGAAGCGAGGTTACGGCTCACTGCCAGTGAGGTTACGGCTCGCTTTCGGAGATGTTAGTTCTCTCTTCGGGGCGCTAATCACTTCGTGACATGAAATTTTTCGCTTCAGAGGGTGTTAGGGTGTTGTAGCCCTCTGTTTATCGGGCCTGCAGCTGCACACCCTAGGGTGCAAGGGTGTTGCGAGGGTGTGGTACAACACCCTTACCACACCCTTACACCCCGGGGTGTACGCCCGAAACGCCCTGCATGAAAGTGTTTGACACCCTTACACCCTTTGGGGTCGTTTTTTTTAGTGTGTACGCGAAGCATAAGGAGCCTCGCGGCTTCTTTTTATGTCCGGAAAGAGATATATTTGAGAAAAGAGTAAAATATTGCACAAAATTCTTGCAGATGTGCAAAATATACTTTACCTTTGCACAAAAAATTGAAAAATGTGCAATGGAAGATAAGATACCAAGTTTCAATTCTTACATAGAAAAGACTATAATTGACAACTGGGATTGCGACGCCTTGACAGACTATAAAGGAGCTACTCTACAGTTCCACGACGTGGCAAGAAAGATAGAGAAGCTACACATTCTTTTTGAGAATAGCGGAGTGGAAAAAGGCGACAAAATCGCCCTCTGCGGACGCAACAGTGCCCATTGGGCTGTGGCTTTCCTTGCCACAATTACCTACGGTGCCGTTGCCGTTCCCATTCTTCATGAGTTCAATGCCGAACAGATTCACAACATCGTGAACCACAGCGAATCGAAACTGCTCTTCGTGGGAGACGTCATTGCAACGGTAATCGATGCGAAGGAGATGCCTTCGCTCGAGGGAATTGTCTACATTCCAGACTTCTCCCTCGTGGAATCGCGGACAGAAAAACTAACGTACGCGCGCGAGCACCTAAACGAGATGTTCGGACACAAATTTCCAAAGTACTTCCGCAAGGAGCATATCAGTTATCACAAGGATACTGCCGACGAACTGGCACTCATCAACTACACCAGCGGTACTACGGGATTCTCAAAGGGAGTGATGCTCCCCTACCGCGCTCTGTGGGGCAACGTGCAGTTCTGCATAGACCGTCTGGGCAGCCACGTGGCATCGCGCAGCAACATCCTCAGCATCCTGCCGATGGCTCACATGTACGGAATGGCTATAGAGTTTATTTACCCCTTCTGTCACGGTTGCCATCTTTTCTTCCTCACCCGCCTACCCTCACCCGCCATCATTGCTCAGGCATTCGCCGACATCAAGCCCTCACTCATTATTTCTGTTCCGCTCGTCATTGAGAAGATTATCCGCAAGCGAGTGTTCCCCAAGATTCAGAACAACGCTGTGCGCCTGCTCCTGAACATGCCCGTTGTGAACAAGAAGGTGAAGCAGCGCATCTGCGAACAGGTATACGAAGCCTTCGGAGGCAATGCCTACGAGGTAATTGTCGGCGGCGCAGCCCTCAATCAGGAGGTGGAACTGTTCCTGAAGAGCATCGACTTCCCCGTGACTGTGGGCTATGGCACCACCGAGTGCGCACCGCTCATCACCTACAGCGACTACCACGACTTCGTGCCGGGTTCGTGCGGCGCACCCGTAGACCGTATGGAGGTGAAGATCCTGAGCAGCGACCCCGAGAACGAACTGGGCGAGATAGTAACCCGGGGAACCAACGTCATGCTGGGCTACTACAAGAACGAAGAGGCGACGCGCCAGGCAATTGACCCGGAGGGCTGGTACCACACGGGCGACATGGGATTGATGAGCCGGGACGGTCACGTATTCATAAAGGGACGCATCAAGAACATGCTCCTCGGTGCCAACGGGCAGAATATCTATCCCGAAGAGATTGAGGACAAACTTAACTCGATGCCTATGGTGTCGGACGGCATTATCGTGCAGCGCGGCGACAAACTCGTGGCACTGATACATCCCGACTTCGAAGCCGCCAAGGAAATGGGCTTCACCGACAACGAGTTGCACGACATCATGGAGCAGAACCGACAGAACCTTAACGAGCAACTGCCGGCATACAGCAAGATACAATCCTTCCAGCTTCAGGAGGAAGACTTTGCAAGAACACCAAAGAAAAGCATAAAACGCTACTTGTACAAATAAACATTATGGAATCTATACCGAGTTTTAACGCACTAATCCAGAAAAGCATCATCGACCACTGGGACCTCGATGCACTCACCGACTACAAGGGAGCCACGCTACAGTATCACGACGTAGCGCGCAAGATAGAGAAACTCCACATCATGTTCGAGAATAGCGGAGTAGAGAAAGGCGACAAAATCGCCCTCTGCGGACGCAACAGCGCCAACTGGGCTGTGGCATTCCTCGCCACACTCACATACGGTGCCGTAGCCGTACCCATACTCCACGAGTTCACCGCCGACCAGGTTCACAACATCGTGAACCACAGCGAGGCAAAGTTGCTCTTCGTGGGCGATGTCGTGGCTACCACCATCGACCCCACCAAGATGCCGGCACTCGAAGGAATAATAAACATTCCCGACTACTCGCTGCTGCTGTCGCGCACCGACAAACTGACTTTCGCACGCGAGCACCTCAACGAAATGTTCGGAAGCAAGTACCCGAAGTACTTCCGCAAGGAGCACGTAAACTGGTACATTGAGCAAAGTCCTGACGAGTTGGCACTCATCAACTACACCAGCGGCACGACGGGATTCTCAAAGGGAGTGATGCTCCCCTATCGCGCCATCTGGAGCAATGCCGACTTCTCCAACGAAGTGCTCGGCAAGGTAATAAAGCAAGGCGACCGCGTTATCAGCATACTGCCGATGGCTCACATGTACGGAATGTCCTTCGAGTTCATCTACGAGTTCATCTCGGGATGCCACG
>JAFTFC010000234.1 GCA_017449725.1 Prevotella sp.
GGAATTGTTTCAATTGAAAATGGAAAATTGAATATTGAAACCTCTGCATTCAACCTCGCTGGTCAGCGTGTCGACAACAGCTACAAGGGCATCGTGATCATTAACGGTAAAAAGGTGAAAAGGTAATGCTTAAGGCATAATTCTTAATGCTTAATGCTTAATTCTTAAAATTTTAGCGACAATGAAAAGAATAATGACTGTGATGGGAGCCGCGCTCCTGACGGCGATGCCGCTCCGCGCCTGGAATGGTGACGTCACCATTTCCACGCCGAACACCATGATGATCGTGCATGCCGCCGACGGCGAAGATCTCCGTCTGGGCTACTATGGTGCACGCGGTGCCGACCTTCAGCAGTTGCACGACGCAGGCGACGACATGGACTTCGCCGCACTGCCGACATTCGGACAGGTGGACATGATTCACCTGCCGGCGCTCCAGATACAGCATGCCGACGGCGACCTGAATACGGAACTGAAGGTCACCGACTATACCACTGTGGACGACGGTTCTGCCATCGTCCACACCTTCACCCTGCAAGACAAGTTGCAGCCACTCACGGTCAGACTCTTCTACAAAGCTTACAAGAAGGTTGACATCATCGAGACATGGACGGAGATAGAGAACAAGGAGAAGGGGACGATAGTACTGAAACGATACGACTCGGGACACCTGGTGATGCGACAGGGCGACGTGTGGATGACTCATCTTCACGGCGACTGGGCTGACGAGGCGGAAGTGACCGAGGAACCGCTGACGCGAGGCTTACAGGTGATAAGGAATACCGACGGGGCACGAAATGCACACTGTGACGCACCTGAGGTGATTTTCTCACTCGACGGCAAACCCAATGAGCAGTGGGGAAGGCACATAGGAGCGGCTCTCTGCTGGAGCGGAAACTACGAGCTGCGCATAAACACCAACAACGCTAAGGAGCACCACTTCTATGCCGGCATAGACCCGCAGTCGTCGGAGTATGTCATGGACAAGGGAGAGACGTTTGAAACTCCACATCTGGCACTGACCTACAGCAACAGGGGCATGGGCGAAGTGAGCCGCACGTTCCACCGATGGGCACGTACCGAGGGCATGCTGCACCGCGGCATGGGTGAGGGCGAGATATTGCTCAACTCATGGGAAGGTCTCTACTTCGACATCAATGAGGAGCGCATGCTCCAGATGATTGACGACATAGCGAAACTGGGCGGCGAACTGTTCGTCATGGACGACGGATGGTTTGGAGACAAATACCAGAGAAACGACGACTCATCGTCGCTGGGAGACTGGGTGGTCGACCGCAAGAAACTGCCCGGCGGACTGAGTGCGCTATGCCGTTCGGCAGCAGAGAAAGGTGTGCACTTCGGTATCTGGATAGAGCCCGAGGCTATTAACACCAAGAGCGAGCTGTTCGAGAAGCATCCCGAATGGGCTCTGCAGGCTAAAGGAAGGGACATGAAGTTAGGACGCGGCGGAACACAGCTGGTGCTCGACATGACAAACCCCAAGGTGCAGGACTTCGCATTCAAGATAGTGGACAACCTGCTGACGCAATATCCCGAAATCAGCTATATCAAGTGGGATGCTAATGCCTCCATCCAGAACTTCGGGTCTACCTATCTGCCGCGGGGAAAGCAGCAGAACATGTACGTGGACTATCATCGCGGACTAATAAAGGTGATGCAGCGCATCCGACAGAAATATCCCGACGTGGTCATACAGGACTGCGCCAGCGGCGGAGGACGTGCCAACTACGGACTGCTGCCATACTTCGACGAGTTCTGGACTTCGGACAATACCGACGCACTGCAACGTGTGTACATACAGTATGGCACCAGCCTCTTCTTCCCTGCCAACGCCATGGCTGCCCACATCAACCACTGCCCCTACTGGAACACGGGCGGACGGGTAATACCGATAAAATTCCGCTGCGACGTGGCAATGAGCGGCAGGCTCGGCATAGAGTTACAGCCCAAGGACATGACCGATGAAGAACGACTGCAGGTGACAACATGCTTCAACGACTACAAGGAGCTGCGCCATACGGTGCAGACGGGCGACCTATACCGCCTCGTGTCGCCGTTTGACCGCAAAGGGGTGGCAGCACTGATGTATAGCATTCCCGCAAGCACCGCCGTACTCTTTGTCTATAAGACCGACAACTACTACAGTCAGCCGTTGCCGCGCATCCGCCTGGCAGGACTGAATCCCGACGCGACATATACTATTAAGGAAAAGAACGTGCGCGCGTGGAAAGAACCCTGTTCGCTCCACGGAAAGAAGTTCACCGGCCGTTTCCTCATGGAGGTCGGCATCGAGGTGCCGCTGTGGGAGGACTACGCCAGCCGCGTGTTTGCTTTAGACTGCGACAATAGTAAAAGATAAATAATATGAGACAACAACTGATTATTGGCATCGTCATGCTGACATGCACATTGACACTGAACGCACAGACACGTGAGAAAACACTTGAGCGGCTGCGCCAACTACAGGTTCGCGGCTACATGTTCGGACACCAGGACGACCCCTTCTACGGACTGACGTGGGAGTGGGAGCGTGGCAGAAGCGACGTCTTGGAGGCGTGCGGTGACTATCCCGCCGTGATGGGATTCGACCTCGGAGGCATTGAGATGGGCGACGAGAAGAACCTCGACTCGGTGCCCTTCACCCGCATCCGCGAAGAGCTGCTGGCACACGTTAAGCGCGGCGGCATCGTCACCGTTTCGTGGCATCCCCGCAACCCGCTTACCGGCGGCACGGCATGGGACAACCTTGACACGACGGTGGTTAAGAGCATCCTGCCCGGAGGTAAAAACCACCGTAAGTTCCTGCTCTGGATGAAGAACGTCAGGAACTTCCTACAGTCGCTTACCGATGAGAACGGAAGGGCAGTTCCCATCATCTTCCGCCCATGGCACGAGAACAACGGAGCATGGTTCTGGTGGGGCAAGAAACAGACAACGCCCGAGGAGTATCGTGCGCTGTGGTGCATGCTGCAAGACTATCTGCTCAACGAGGGACTCGACAATCTGCTGTGGTCTTACTCACCCAACCTCGACGGCAACTGCACGGAGGCAGACTTCCTGGTGCGCTATCCTGGAGACGACCGTGTAGACATCATCGGACTCGATGCCTACCAGTGGGGCTCAGAGCAGGACTTCGTGCAGCAGCTCAATGCCGACTTGGCAATGCTGTGCCACTACGGAGAGAAGAGCAACCGCATCGTGGCACTTACGGAGTGCGGACTCAAGAACCTGCCCGATCCGACGTGGTGGACGCGCGTCCTGAAACCTCAGATAGACAAGTACCCCATAAGCTATTTCCTCGTATGGCGCAACGCCAAGCATGAGTTCTTCGGTCCGGCACCCGGCGAGAAGAATGCCCTCTACTTCAACGAGATGGTCAGGGGCAAGAACATGCTCATGCTGAAGGATATAAAGTAAAAAGTGTGTGTTAAAGAAAACAAAGTGTAAGCGTTTTCCTGCGAAAGGTAATATCTTTGCAACCAAATCAAAGAATTACAGTCATGACAACATTTAAAGAGAAAGTGAAAGCCCTCAGAGAGCATCACGAGGAGCTTCTTGCAAGGAAGAACGAACCATTGGCTTTTGGCAATGGTATTTACGAGAAATACAGATACCCCATACTGACTGCCGCCAACACTCCGCTGGAGTGGCGCTACGATTTCGACGAGAAGGACAATCCCTTCCTGATGGAGCGAATCATGATGAACGCCGTTCTCAATGCAGGTGCCATAAAGTGGCAGGGCAAGTACCTGTTAGTATGCCGTGTGGAGGGTGCCGACCGCAAGTCGTTCTTCGCAGTGGCAGAGAGCCCCAACGGAGTGGATAACTTCCGCTTCTGGGACGAGCCGATAACAATGCCCGATACCGACATTCCGGCAACAAATATCTACGACATGCGACTGACGCAGCATGAGGACGGGTGGATATACGGTATTTTCTGCGCTGAGCGCCACGACGACACTAAGCCCGGAGATACCAGTGCCGCAACGGCAACGGCAGCTATTGCCCGCACACGCGACTTCAAGACGTGGGAGCGCCTGCCCGACCTGAAGACAAAGAGCCAGCAGCGCAATGTGGTGCTCCACCCCGAATTCGTTGACGGCAAGTACGCCCTGTACACCCGTCCTCAGGACGGCTTTATCGACACCGGCAGTGGCGGAGGAATAGGCTGGGCACTGGTTGACGACATCACCAAAGCCGAGATACACGAGGAGAAGATTATCTACGGACGCCGTTATCACACCATCATGGAGGTGAAGAACGGCGAGGGTCCACATCCCATAAAGACCCCCAATGGCTGGCTCCATCTGGCGCATGGCGTAAGGAATACTGCCGACGGACTGCGTTACGTATTATATATGTATATGACGGCACTCGACGACCCCACCCGCATCATTGCCCGTCCCGGCGGCTGGTTCCTCATTCCCGAGGGCGACGAGTATCTGGGTGACGTGATGAATGTTGCCTTTGCCAACGGATGGATTGCCGACGAGGACGGTCGAGTGTTCATCTATTACGCTTCGGCAGACACACGCCTGCACGTGGCTACATCAACCATCGACCGCCTTGTGGACTACTGCATGAATACTCCCGAGGACGGACTGACAACAAGCGCCAGCGTGGAGACAATCAAAGCCCTGGTGAGAAAGAACCGTAACAGCGTGATTGCGAAATAAAGAAATCCCGAAATAAGTCAAAAGAAATATCATGAGAATACCCTTGAGAGAGAAAATTGGTTACGCCCTTGGCGACGCCGCTGCGGGCGGAATAACCTGGAAGGTGATGTCGATAGCCTTCCCGCTGTTTTTTACTAATGTCTTCGGACTGACCATTGCCGACACGGCTACGCTGATGCTTATTGCCCGTATGTTCGACGTGGTGACAGACCCCCTGATGGGCTCGCTTGCCGACCGTACTCAGTCGCGCTGGGGAACCTATCGTCCGTGGCTTATCTTCGGTGCCGTTCCCCTTGGACTCATCTTCGCCCTGCTGCTCTATACTCCCGACTTCGGACCTGTGGGCAAGCGCATCTGGGCATATTCGCTATACCTCATGATGATGGTGGCTTACACGGCGGTGAACGTGCCTTACGGCTCGCTCTTGGGTGTGATGACCGACGACGACAACGAGAAGAACCAGTTCTCTTCGTTCCGTATGGTCGGTGCCTATGCAATGGGCTTCGTTACGCTGCTCTCGTTCCCATACTTGCAGAAAATGGTGGGAGGCACACCGCAGCACCAGTATGCCGTGCTGGGAGCATTCTTCGGAATACTTGCCACTGCCGGAACACTTGCTTGCGGACTGCTCACCAAGGAACGCCTCAAACCCGTACGTGCCGAGAAGTTCTCACTGAAGCCCTTCGGCGACCTCTTCCGTAACAAACCATGGATATACCTGACGCTTATCGGTATCGGCATGAACTTCTTCAACAGCTTCCGCTATGCCGTGGCAGGATATATGTTCGAATACTGTCTGCATGGTGACATTACACTCAGCGGACTAATCATCAACTACACCGTGTTCATGACCTTCGGCGAACTGACGTGTATGGTCTTCGGCGGTGTTTCGCCTGTCTTCACCAAGTGGGTAGGCTCTAAGCGCAAGGCGTTCAATATAGCCGTCATCATCAGCGGCGTGGCATCGCTGGGCTACTTCTTTATCCCGATGTCTCCTTCATATATCTGGCTGATGATTGTTGTTGTAGTTATTACCTCCATCGGAGTCGGTCTGTTCTCGCCGCTGCTGTGGTCGATGTATGCCGACGTGGCTGACTATGCAACAGAGAAGAACGGCACTTCGTCTACCGGACTCATCTTCTCAAGCGGAACAATGGCGCAGAAGTTCGGCACCGCCATCAGCGGTTCGCTCGTTGCGCTGTTCCTCGGTATTGCAGGCTTCATGTCTGGAACCGATCCTGCCACAGGAGAAACGATTATCACCATAACCGACGAGCAGTCGGTGCGCAACATGATTTGGGCGCTCTTCTCTATTGCTCCGGCTATTATCACCGTCATAATGATTGTGCTGTTGCATCTTTATCCTATTAAGAAATGACAATCAAAGAACTGAAAAGGTCTGCCCAGACGGTGCTTGAGAATAATATCCTCAGCTTCTGGATGAACAATATGGTAGACCATGAGAACGGCGGCTTCTACGGGCAGAAGACAGGTGAGGGACAGCTCGTAAAGGATGCCGATAAGGGGTGCATCCTGAACGCCCGCCTGCTGTGGACGTTCTCTGCCGCCTACCGCGTGCTGAGTAAAATTGAAAATGAAAAATTGAAAATTGAAACCTCTTCCAATACAAAACCACTTCAATCTTCAATCTTCAATCTTCAA
>JAFTFC010000235.1 GCA_017449725.1 Prevotella sp.
CTACGATATGCTCGTTGCACCACACTGGGGACTGAAAAACCATGAATTAACCAACCTCCTGAACAACTAACTCAGACGCAACAACATCAGACAGGGGCAGAAAGAAAATCCTTGACGGCTACATTGTTCTGGCGCACATAACGGTCTGCCTCGTCAACAAAGGGAGTCTTGAAGAACTTCTTGTCGAGAAGATAGTTGCACACCCACATCACGCGTCCCATGTGGAGGTCGCGCGCCCGCTGCGGCTGCGAATCGAAGTCCTTCATAGGATATAGTCCGAGGAGGTAGAAGCAAAGACAGTCAGGTACGATGTACTCACGGGTCATCTGCTGGCGCTGCTGCTGTGTATAGTTGTAGCGCTTGTAGAGCGGATAGTCCGTTCCCATGTACTTGTCGAGGAAGATTCCCACACTCTCATCGCCAACGACAATACTCTGGTCGAGGGAACCGATCTGGGCATACACCCGCGGCAGTTCCAAGGACGGAATCTCGTCACGCAAACGGCTGAAGACGCAGTCGAGTTGGTTGTTTATGTCATCCATGTTGGCAAACTCCACTTCGGCATCGCTGATAATAGTCTGAAGTGTGGAGTCCTGATAGTAGGCAAGGAATTTCTTATTGATATTAGGGTCTTCAACATTTCCGAGTTTCAGCACCTTCTCAATAAGAGTACGTGTCTCGAGTGGATACTCCGTCTCCATCTGCTGAATGGCAGTGAAGTCGCCTGTTGTTAGGTACATACTCTGCAAACGATCGTAGCGCTCCACCTGGAAGGCGGAGTTATCCTCCTGTTCGCCCGGAAGCGGAAGCTTAAACCGGCACGACGAACAGAGAAAAGCAACCATTATCGCTACGAAAAAGGTCCTCACTTAACTCAATTTTAATTAAATTTCGGTGCAAAAGTACTAAAAAATATTTCATTATGCAAATTTTAGGCAAAAAAGTTTAAAAAAATGTGATGCGAGTTAAAACATTATTGTACTTTTGCAGTCTAACAAACAAAAGAAAGACGAATATGAAGAGACTTCTCACAATACTTATGGCTTGTGTGGCTACGGGAGTTATGGCGACGGAAACGTTCACCATCAGTGTGAAAAATGCGTCACGTGATGTGCGCAAGGATGTGCCGGTAGTCTTAAAGTTGGCTGATTATGCAAGCTACCCACAGGCAGTGCGCTCTGCAGTAGTAACTGTTGATGGCAACGAGATAGCAAGTCAGCTGGACGACCTCGACAGAGACGGACGTTACGACGAGTTGTGTTTCCTTACCGACCTAGGGAAAAATGAGAAGAAAACATTCAAGATAAACCTCAGCGAGGAGGAATCAACGAAAAAATATGTTCCGCGTACCTTCAGCGAACTGCTGCTACGCAATCCAAAGGTAAAGATAAAGAACAAGCACGACCTCTTCATGAAGGAAATGACTGTGGAGCGCGGTGTCAATCCTTATGCCATTGTTCACCACCACGGAGTGGCTTTCGAGAGTGAACTGGTAGGTTTCCGCATCTACTTTGACCATAGACAGACGGTTGACGCATACGGAAAGTTCAAGAAACAACTGGAGATCCGTGAGACGCAGTTCTATACTGACGAGAATCAGAAGGCGGCAGGCTATGGCGACGATGTACTGTGGGTAGGCAGTTCCTACGGAGTGGGAGCACTGCGCGGATGGGATGGTGAGAACCAGTTGATGCTTGAAGATGTGGAGCGCAGGACGCAGCGAGTAATATCGAGCGGACCCGTTCGCAGCATCGTGGAACTGGTAGATGAGGACTGGCGTCCTGTAAAAGACTTAAAGCCCATAACAATGAGAACCCGCTACACCATCTACGGAGGTCATCGCGATGTACAGGTGGATATACATTTCGACCGCAATGCCTCTGGATATGATTTCGCTACGGGTATCATAAACGTTAAGAACTCAAAGGAGTTCAGCGACAAAAAGGGATTACGCGGATGCTGGGGCACCGACTGGCCCGTAGGCGTCAAGGACACTGCCGGACACAAGATGGAGACAGTAGGACTTGGTGTTATAGTTCCACAGAAATACATTCGCAAGGAGAAACCTGCCGACGAGGTCAACTATACCTATGTTGTGGGAACCGACACGCAGGATATGACATACTACGTGGCTTTTGCCAGCGACAACGAGGAGTTCGGAATGCACTCGGAAAAAGAGTGGTTCGAGTTTCTGAAGCAGTGGAAGAGAGAGATAAACAACGAAATAACAATAAAAAAGGAATAAGGATATGAAAAGATTTGGATTAGTGATTGCCCTGATGCTCGGCATCTCGACAATGTCAATGGCTCAGGCAGAAATCAAGTTCGACGAGACGGTTCACAACTTCGGAAAGATTTCTAAGAAGAACCCCAAGCAGGAGTACACTTTCACCTTTACCAACGTAGGTGACAAACCCTTGATAATCAACGATGCTGCTCCCAGTTGCGGATGCACTGTTGCCAACTTCACCAAGGAGCCCGTAGCCCCTGGCAAGACAGGAACAATCCAAGCGAAGTTCAATGCAGAATACCAGCAGCCGGCACACTTCAAGAAGACCATCACGGTACTCAGCAATGCAAAGACTGCTAAGGTGCGCATCTATATCGAAGGTGACGTAGAAGAGTAGACTCAGAAGGAGTAGTTGAGTCCTAAGGAGAAGTATTCCTTAAGCTGGAAGTAGTGGTAGTGCTCATCGCGCGCCACAGAATCGTCGAATCGAGGATATACGAACAGGCTGGTGGAGAACAGGCGTGAAAGTTGAATGTTAAGGGTGTTTTCCCATTCCACCAGCGCACGATGATAACTGGAGAATCCGTAAAGGCGGGTTTTCCAGTTAACATTATCTGAGAAAGTCCACGTCAGGTCGGCAAGCAACTGACAACCAATCTCGTCCATAGCATGATGGTTTTCACCAATACCGTGGAGCGACGCCACATTGCGGCGTGCAGCAAAGCGCATAGAATAGGCAAGCGGAGAAAGTTGGACAGACCCCTTGAGTTTTTTGTTCAGAGCCTCAACGTTGTACGTCATACCAAGCGAAAGCGTGAGATTGAAGGGTGACATGAAATCGCTATATACTACGGGGTCGTTGCTCTTGTATCCAGGATAGAACTGGGTGTAAGCGAGGAGTTGAAGAGTATAGTACCAATTCTTGTGGGCACGCAGTTCGAACGAACTGGTGAGACGCAAGAGGTCTTCCATTGACTTGAACTTATTTATGGTGTCGCTCTCTGAGGTCTGCAATCCGAGTTTCATTTCGAGTTTGTTCTCCCACTTCACCTTCTGCTTGTTGTTGTAGTTGGCTTCCATCGTCACCGTTCCAAGGGCGGAATAGTTGCTCTCACCACCCTTGTACCAGTTGCCGGAGACGAAGAACTGTGACATCTGAAGGCTATAGGCTCCCTTGAAGGTCCAGAAATTAGGCTTGGTGACGATAACATCTACAGGAGCCGCGATAACTACGTCATCGGGAACGGGCGCAACCTCTTCAATAAGACGCTCTTCGTTACGAAGAGGTTCGCTGACATCCTGAAGCTCCCGTGATTCCCGCAGACGGTTCTCCCCCATCTTTACAAGTCGGGGATTATTAAGATAGATATTGAGAAGCGACTCATCCACTGCCCTGTTGACATCGTCCGACGGAGTATCCGCCAGCAAGAGTTTTCCGATTGCTACCGAATGATAGAACGTGGCGGGAGTGAAGAGGCGGAAACGCATGAAGTTGTCGAGACGTGCCTCGCGGCTTACCTGTTCCAGGGAATCGAGTCGTGAACGAAGTGCCTGAAGGGAGTCTTGATACTGGCGTACAACGTCGTTGGTAGAAGGAATATTTTGGCTTTTGGCATCCATGACAGAAGCCAAAAGAAGTAGAATTATCAAATATTTTCTGAATTTCATGGGTGCAAAGATACAAATAAAATGAAAAATGGAAAATTAAAAATGAAAAATTCTTCTTTCTTCATTTTTCTTCGTACCTTTGCACCTTAAATTGCATATAATAAGGTAAAGAAACAACAATCGAAAAATAGAAATGGATAAAAACACCGTTACAGGATTTATTCTTATTGCCGCAGTGCTTATTGGTTTCACTTGGTGGAACACGCCGTCGGCAGAGCAGATAGAGGCTGCAAGACAGCAGGACTCCATTGCTGCTGTGCAGCAGAAAGCGGAAGCAGCAAAGAAAACCAAGGCAGAAGCAGAAAAGAAAAAGCAGGAAGAGGCTGCGCTGGCAGACACCACAGCAATGTTCCACAAGGCTCTCAGCGGAACTGCTGAGGAGGTAGTGCTGAAAAACGACAAACTGGAGTTGACACTCTCGACCAAGGGTGGAACAGTAGAAAAGGCTGTCATAAAAGGATATGAAGACAAGGACGACAAACAGGATGTAACACTCTTTGATGCCAAGGATCAGCAACTGAAGTTCCTGATGGCTGGCAAGGATACCAACATCATAACGAGCGACCTGTTCTTCGAAGCCTCCAACAAAACAGACTCCACCGTTACTATGACGGCTGTGGCAGGCAACGGTCAGTTGCTCGAACTGGAATACCTCTTAGGTAAGGACTACCTGCTGCACATGAAGATGACAGCAAAGGGAATGAGCGGACTCTTCGCTCCCACATACAACCAAATGGACATTGTCTGGAGCGACCGCTGCCGCCAGCAGGAGAAGGGATTCACCTTCGAGAATCGCTACGCATCACTTACATGGCACGAGTCGGACGGTGGTACCGACTACCTTAACGAGGCTAAGGAATACCACGACGAAGCTGTGGAAGAAGATATCGACTGGGTGGCATTCAAGAACCAGTTCTTCTCGGCAGTAATGATTGCCAAGGACGGTTATGCCAAGAACGCTCTGATGACATCAGTCCCACAGGAAAAGGGCAGCGGTTACCTGAAAGAGTATGAGGCGAAAATGAAAACCGCATTCGACCCCACAGGACAGAAACCGTCGGAGTTTGAGTTCTTCTACGGTCCCAACAACTTCCGTCTGCTTCAGGACATCGAGGAGCAGTCGACATTCGGCAAAGACCTCGAACTGGAGCGTCTGGTATACTTAGGTTGGCCATTATTCCGCATCATCAACCGCTGGTTTACGCTCTATGTGTTCGACTGGCTCACGGGCTTCGGACTTAACATGGGTATCGTGCTTATCCTCATCACCCTTCTTCTTAAGCTCATCACCTTCCCTATGGTCAAGAAGAGCTATATGTCGTCGGCTAAGATGCGAGTGCTGA
>JAFTFC010000236.1 GCA_017449725.1 Prevotella sp.
GCAGCGTTACCGACAATGTGTTCACTCCGTCTAAGGCTGGCCTCATCACGGTAACAGCCAAGAAAGGCGAGATAGTATCTAACGCCGTGGAGTTCAAGGCATACAACGGTGACAAGCTCGAACTGACCACCGACATGGTTACCAGCACCTTCGGTACTGCTCCCAAAGAGGACGGCATGGCTAATGCTTTCGACGCCGACGAGGAGTCGCAGTGGGTAATCAGTGAGAACGTTGACGGTGCCGACAATGTTTACGAGGCTGGCTTTGTGCTCGACCTCGGTGCTGTCTATAACGTAACGGCTGTGTCAGCACGCTTCGAGGGTGCTTGCCCGGCAGACTACACTATCGACTTCGCCGGTGCCGACGAGCAGTGGATTGCTCCGGCTGCCTTCACCGTAACCAACCATCCGGGAATGGCGACCTTCACCAACCTTCACATTGCTGCCGACGCGGCTTCTGCCCTGACGGGCGTTCGCTATGTCCGCTTCACCAGCACCAAGGCGGCTACCCAGTACGGTATCAAGATCAAGGACTTCTCGGTATTTGCAGAACTGCCTACCATTGATGAACTCACAGCAGAGGTTCTTGGCGAGACAAGCGCTAAACTCACCATCAAGGGTACTGACCAGGGCGGAGAGAAGCTCACCTACACCATTTCTTATAGAGGAAACGAGGTGACTACCGATGCTGTAGCATCAGGCACTGCTGTCGAGAAGACCATCGAAGGACTGAAGGCTGGTACTTCTTACACCTTCACCGTAGTAGCTACCAACGAGAGCGGCATCAAGTCGGCTAAGAAGACCGTAAAGGTTACTACCGAGGGTACTCCCGACCCGAACCTCTGGCTCGGAGCAGAGAAGACCCCGTCGGTTTACTACGCTCCAGGTTGGGCACAGACAACCGACTATACTTTCGAGGTCGGCGACAACTCTGCTAAGTATGTCCTCCCGACGGCAACAACAGAACAGTGGCAGGCTCAGTTCTCTATCAACACTGACATCACTACCGCTGCTGCCAACGAGTACGACTTCAAGTGCAACATCACTGCCGACAAGAACGTCAAGGCAACCGTTAAGCTCTTCCAGACCGGCAACAACGAACTCTACTACTTCTCTGACGATGTAAGTCTGAAGGCAGGTGAGACTTTCGCCATCAACAAGAAGCACGTGAAGATGGCTGGTATCGACATGACCGCTGTCACCCTGCTCCTCGACTTCGGAGGCAACCCCGCAAACCTCACGGTTAATGTGTCTGACATCCTCTTCAAGGTGAACGACGGCGAGGAGCCCGGAGATGATACCAACGGCATCAGCCACCTGTCGGAGGTACAGGGGCGCGAGGGCGCAGGGGTACGAGATATGTACAACCTCGCCGGTCAGCGCGTGAGCGATGGCTACAAGGGCATCGTTATCCGCAACGGCAAGAAAATGATAATTAGATAGCTCTAGCCAGACTAGAAAATCTAGAAAGTCTAGTCTCTCTAGAACATCTAGCCAATCTAGAAAATCTAGCCCCCCCGAAAGGGTATAAACCCGTTAATTCTTGATAAGTTTTAACCCGGTTTATACCCTTTCGGGGTTATTTATCGATGAATCCTTTATTTTTGACTGCCAGAAGTCCGCTTTCAAGGAACTCCTCACTAAGCGCTTTCTGCCCGCCCCCGCCCCCCCAATTGTGTGAAAAAATCAAAAAAGTGAGTTTTTTTTGAGGTATATAAGATATAATGTAAACGATTTCGTAGTAAATTTGCACGGATAAAAGTGGGGCAACTCATGAAAAACAACGAAACGATTATATAACTAAAAACTTTAATCATGAAAAAATTACTATTATTGTTTATCGCCCTTGTGACGTCCTTAGGCACGACTTGGGCAGCCAACAAAACGGTGTATCTGAACCCGGGAAAATGGGATCAATCAACCGTCACAGAAGCTTATGCTATTTGGGCATGGGGAGATGGAAACAGTGAATGGATTAACATGACACAAGTAGAAGGATCATCCATCTTCAAAGTTACTATTCCGGAAGGAAAAACAGAATTTCTCTTTACAATACGCAACAGCGAAGATGGAGCCCCATCTTGGGACCCAAAAAACATTTGGGCTCAGACGAATAACATCTCTACGTTTGCCGACAACTCAATGTTCACCATAACATTTTGGCACAACGGGACAGACAACGACGGAGACCATGATGGCAACTGGGAAAACAGTAGTTATATTTATACAGCGACTCCAGTTAACCACACCGTACAGTTCGCAACAACGAAATCATGGACAAATGTATATTCTTACACATACGACCCAGTATACCTTGGCGCATGGCCCGGCATACAGATGACTGACACTGGTGAAAAAGTGTATGATTTAAACACATCAAAAGCTTATTCGATATATTCTTTGTCTTTTCTGGCTGAAACAGTTACAGGCACCATTATGTTCAATGATGGTGAAGGCGGCGAAGGCAAGGAAGTAAATATGGGCGACCTCATAAATGGTAAGCTTTATTTGGATGGCATTCAAGAGAACTTAGCATACGGTGCTACTGTAACATGGGGTACTGATGCTAACCATACAGATGACATCAACGACGCAGGCTTGCTCTCCAACATTACAGATGGTAATGACAATACAAACATGCAAGCAAAATTCAATGGCGACGCAACCGTTCTTTCATTAGTCTTAGACCTTGGCGAAACAAAGACCTTCAACTCTCTGCTGATTAACCAGACTGGTGACCGTTGGAACACCGCTTTCCAGATATTTGTTTCCAATGACAATGCTGCTTGGACAGAAGTAACGACCAAGTCAACAGGTGTGACTACGGGAAGATTTATAGCAACCTTCGCTGAGCAAAACGCAAGATATGTGAAGTACGTCTCTAGTAAGAATGATAAGAACGTAACAGATGAGTGGGGTGCTGGCTTGGCAGAAATTCAGCTCTACAATTTTGATGAACTCCCGACACTTTCAAGCATAGAGCTTACCGCAGCCACTACTGCAGCAAACATTGATGATGAAGTAGCCCTCACAGTTGCAGGTATCTCAACAATCGACAATGTACATATTGGCCTCGGCGCAATCACATGGAATAATGATAACACTACCGCAGGTACCATTACTGATGGTGTTTATACTGCTAAAGCAGCTGGAACATCAGTTATTTCTGCGACAGCTGATGGCAAGACATCCAATACTGTTACTATTACTGTAACAGGTGCATTACCTGTTCCTGCAACCTATCCCGCTGCTCCTACTGAAGACGAGAGTGATGTTCTCGCAGTCTTCAGTGACACTTATTCAAAAGGCATTACCGAAAACAATCCCTCCTGGGGTATTACTGGCATTCCAACGACTCCGTTGTACACGAAAGAACAGACGGTAGAAATAGATGGCCATAATGTTGTTTACGTGAAGGGCTACGGATTCAATAGTCGCTCTAAGAACGCCGTTCGTTTTACGAAAGACGCATACGACAAGGTCGTTGTATATCTATATCCGAAAACTGCAACCAGCGGTAGAGTATTTAAGGATAACGGTTATGCAACAGGTGTAACATTCTCTGGACTTACTCCTGGTCAGTGGAATAAGGTAGAAGTTGATATAGACTTCGGTGCTAACGCGGACCCCACGAGCGGCGATAATCCCAACTACTTCCTCGTTGCTCTTGACGGCGAAAGCGAATTCTACCTCGATCATTATTATTTCTACAAGACATCTGCTCCAGACGACGTGAAGCCTGTGATGGTATCTGCTGCATTAGCAAGCAAAACCCACAACAGTGCTACGCTGACACTGAATGCTACGGATAATAGCGGTAAGGTTAAGTTCCATGTTGTTGACACAACGAATGGCATTGACGTAACCAGCGACAACGCTAACTCTGGTGAAGACTTCGATTACACCGTGACTGGTCTGACTGCAGAGACAGCCTACAACTTCACTATCACGGCTGTTGATGCCAATGGCAATGTATCTGACAACAATAAGGCTGTTGCCGTTACTACCGATGAGGCACCAGCAGGTCAGTTGTTGGTTAACGGGACTCACAGTGTACTTGTAAAGGGAAGACATTATACTGCCCTCACCGAGAACAACTATGTACTGACTATTACATCCGAAGAAGACATGGATGGATTAGGTGGAAGCTTCTGGTCCACATACCAGAGTGGTACACTTAACAACGTAGATATGAGGACACAAGCGGTAGTTAGCGGTGACAAGAAAACTATCACTGTAACCGCAACTTCTGACAATGAAGGAACAAAGCCTCAACTCTATACTCCATTATATGTAATGATGCCTGGAGAGGTTAACTTCGGCAACCTTACTATCGAATGGGAAGATATTGCATCTCCTTCCACCACAGAAGGGTACTACATTGTAGGAAACATGAATGAGTGGACGATTAACAACAGCTACAAACTAACTCTAAACGAGAGTGCAGCTCCAACTGTTGAATATCAATTCCCCTCGTTAGCACTTACTACTGAAAGCCAGTTCAAGGTCGTCTATTCGGCTGATGGTACAGAGAAAACAACTTGGTATCCCGATGGTACGGACAACAACTATGGAGAGAATGGTGAAATTACCGCTGATGGAAACTACGTTATTTTCTTCCGTCCGGATGGTGACGGTGGTGACGACTGGTTTAACCATGTAATCTATGTTACATCAATGATTGATACCGGCGTAGATCCAACAACAGGTGCTCATAAACTTGTCGGAAATTGGAATGCTGACATCTTTACCTCTATCGATGCAATGTCTAAGGCAAACTCTTACGACCTCACTGAAGTTACAGGAATCGGCGGAACAATCGACATGATTGACAAGACGGCTAACCCGTACTGTATGTTCATTACCTCAGCCGCAGGCAAAGTTAATCGTAACGAGGTAGTTTGGAATGCTGGTGAGAACCGCTACGATGGATATGCAATCAACTTCACTGAGTCTGCTACGGCAGCCGCTCCTATCGACATCAATACTGACATTAATCCTATAAGCGTAAACAACCCGTTCTTCCAGCGATTGTTCACTACTGCTGGCAGATACGTAACACTGGTAACTCCATTCGACTACACATTGCCTGGTACAGATAAGGCTTGGACAATGACCGCAACCTCTGCAGGCGCTGGCGTAGTTAACATCACATTCACCGAGTTAGAGGCTGGTAGCACTCTTACTAAGAATACTCCGTATCTCTACTATGCAGGGACTGGCGGTATTACATTTAATGATCCAGGTGAAGTTGTTATCGACTGGGATGCGCAGACAGCAGCTCAGACAGAGGCTTCGTTCGTAGCTAACTACAAATACAAGACTGCTGCACTGAGCGAGAACATCTACGTTCTTCCCAGCGGAGTTTCTCAGGAGTCTGATGTGGTATTCAAGAAAGCAGACAATGCTAACATCCGTCCGTTCCGTGCTTACCTCACCGTTCCTTCTGGTGATGCTAAGATCAACGTACTGATTGACGATGCTACTGGCATTCACTCTGCTTCGGCAGACATGCTCAATGCTCTGTTCAACATCTACTCTATCGACGGTAAGGTGGTTCGCCACAATGCTGACACCGCAGTAGACCTGCCTAAGGGCGTCTACATCATCAACGGCAAGAAGGTAGTTGTTAAGTAATAATAATGTAGTATTAACCATTTAAAAGAACGAATTGATTATGAAAAGACAGTATATCAAGCCCTCCACTAATATGGCAGTGCTACATTCACAGAGCCATCTCCTTGCGCTCAGCGCTCATACCAGCACCGACCCGTACAGCGGCGAGGCAGGAATGAAGGAGGTTGAGATCAACGACGTCAACCTGTGGGACAAGAACCGCAAGGGTTGGGAAGACGACGAAGAAGAATAAAAATTCATTCATTCTCATACGTGTTATATTGGTTGGTGGGGCATGCTTCGGCTGCCCCACCATTTTTTCTCTCATCCGTGTATCGAAGAGTGGAAATAGCTTGACAAATCTTCGATATTTATGCTTTTTGCATACAAAATCTAAATATTTTACAAAAAAGTGAGTTTTTTGTGAGGTTTTTTAAATTATATGTACGCGTAAAGTTGTATCTTTGCACCCGAAACTATTAAAAAGAATTATTAACTTATCAAACAATTATGAAAAAACTATTACTTTTATTGTGTGCCCTTACTATGTCCGTCGGGACCATATGGGCGGACAAAACTGTGTACCTAAACCCGGGAGGTTTTACTGACGAACATGGCAAAAACTGGGCTTCAGATAATGCCGTTTTTGTAGCATATGTCTTTGACGACGCAGAACCCCAGAATGTTTCTTGGATACAGATGTCTACTCCCGTTACTATTGACGGCAACACTTGCTACAAAGCAGAAATTCCTGACACTTGGACTAGTTTGATATTGGTTCGTCAAGATCCAAATAAAGCCTATAACAGTTGGGATTCTAAGTGGAGCCAGACAAACGACATCGATTTCTCATCAACAGCAGATAACACACTGTTTACAATTACAGGATGGGGCAATGGAACTGGCGGGAATTCTGGACATTACACTGCCGCTGTTAACTCTTACTCTGCTTCATTTGCTACAAACAAGAGTTGGGCATCCGTAAATGCCTATGCTTGGTCTGACGAAGGCTCACATACGGGAAATTGGCCTGGTGCTGCAATGACAGACACTGGTGAAGATGTTTATGACCTTGGCACGTCAACAACCTATAACATTTACTCTATATCATTTTTGGCAACATCGGCTCCAGATAATATTATTTTCAACAACGGAGACGACCCTGGTGTTGAAGGTTCAACCAAAACCAGTGATTTACCTTTCACCAACGGCAAACTTTATTTGGATGGAATAATAGAGAACTTAGCATATAGTAAAATCGCAACCGGCTCTTCTACGTGGGCAGATAATAATGCCTCTTATGCTGTTGATGGTAATAATAATACAAAATGGCAGGCTGGTCAGAATAACTTAGATGCGACATTAGACATCAACTTAGGCAGTTCACAATCATTCAACTATCTGCAGATAGTATGGGGTGACGATGTTTACTCCACTCAATTCAAAATCTTTGTCAGTGATGATGGAACAAATTGGGGAGATGCTGTGCTTACAGCCAGCAATTTAGGGAACATGTCTGGAAGCATGAATGTAAGGGGGTATGTCCTTCCATCTGTTCAGACAGCACAATACGTACGACTTCAGACGGTATCGCAGAATCGTAATGATTACGGAATTGTGGTGAAAGAAATAAAACTTGCTAATACAAGCGTTACTTACTCAGACCTTACCTTGTCCGCAAACCCGTTGACAATGATTGTAGGAGAGACGTCTGCACTGACGGTTACAAAGAAGGACAACCTGAATGGCTACTATTTCGTAACAGATGCTACTTTTACACGGGGAACACCTGCTGTCGGATCTATTACAGACAATGCATTTACTGCTGAAGCAGGTGGAACGACCACGTTGCAAGCAGAGTCCAGTAGTCTGACATCGAATACGATAACTTTAACAGTATACGAGGCGGTAAAAATTGATTTGGCAACACATAACGAGTATAGGGTATATCCCATTGAGGAAACGTTGAATAATGGTAAAAGTAACGCTTTTGATTCAGATGCTAATAGCCAGTGGGTATTGCACGAAGGCACTGAAGCAGACGAAACATCACGTACTTACAATACAGGATTCATCGCAGACTTAGGTGGCGAATATGATATAGCCAGCATTTCTATAAAGTTTGAGGGTGCATGTTCTCAGACGTTCGGACTTGCGTTTGCTGGCGCGGATGGTGTCTTTGGTGAGAATGTTTACAATGGCGGGCACAATGCTACAGAAACTCATACAGAAAATTTCTCAGGAGAATCTGTTCTTAATGCACGATACGTCAAGTTCCTCAGCACCAAGGCTCAATCTCAATATGGTGTGAAGATTATGGACTTTACAGTTAATGGTGTAAACAAGTCTACTGTAGAGGACACAACTATTCCTACAATTACTTCTGTTACTAATGGAACAATTACTAATTCAAGCATTACGCTGAATATTACAGGTAATGATAATGATTCTAAATATATGTACTATGAAATAACAGGAACAACAAATACGGTTAAATTATTTGGAGCGGCTGGCTCTGTTACATCGGTAACATTGTCTTCTTTGCTTCCAGGAAAGTCATACAATTTATCAGTAAAAGCATATGACAGCAAAGGTAATGTCAGCGAAACAACAAATCATGCAGTTTCAACAACTGGCGAAGCTTTGACACTTCCTGTAGCAACAAAGACGGATGTGGTAACAATATTCGGACAATATGACAATGCAACGGGATTCAACAGTTGGCGTGCAACTGAATTTACAGAAGAAGGCTGGTCTCATGCGGCTCTCCAAACGAATGGAGCAAATTACAACGTTGAAATGACATTTACAGCCGTAGATGTATCGGGCATGGAATATCTCCATATAGACTTCTATGCCATTGAAGATATTACTAATATGTGCGTATTCACTCAGGATGGTGCTTGGAAAGGTAAGGATATTGATGGCGGAATTACAGCAGGTGCTTGGAGGGGTATTGACATCCCAATGTCTTTCTTCACAACTACTTGCGGACGCCCAATGACTGCATTGACAAATATTATTATTACAAAAGCTGTGGCTAATCCTACAACTACGCATGACGGATGGAATGAGTACACCAGCCCTTATCCATATTTCTTGATTGGTAACATTTATTTCTGGAAAGAATCTGCTGTTGATAGTGAATCACCAGTTATGACCAAAGTAGTTGCTTCTACTGTAGGATATAGTACCGCAACCTTAACAGTCAGCGCAACAGACGACTTGTCCAGATCATTGACATACATTGTGAAGAATGGTGATACTGAGGTGGGAAGAAATACTGGCAATCCAGGCGAGGATGCAACAGTTTTTGTTTCTGGTTTAACTCCAGAGACAGATTATACTCTAACAGTAACTGCGACCGATGCTGCAGACCATGTTTCCAGCGGACGTGATGTCTCCTTTACAACGACGGCAGGTCCAGATATGTATGATGATGATGTTACGATAGAAGACGGACTGGTTGCATACCATTTTGAATTGATACAGACAGGACTTAATGTAACGGCTTCCTTTACCAAAACGAATGATGTAAGTGCCGTTGCAGGTCAAATCAGGTACATTTACAACAGTACAGGAGGTGACCAATGGATTAATGCAGCAACATACACTTGGGAGAATTGTACTGTTGGCGATCAAATCGAAGTTCAATATTGGTGGGATGCAACGGGTAGAAAATATAGTAAGACCTATACATATACTGTCTTGGCTCCTATAACAATAGGCTCACATGGTTACACTACATATATTTCTGACAAAGACCTAGATTTTACTGGTGTTTCGGGTATTACAGCCTACCGTGCGACGCGCAACGGAACAACTGTGACATTGAATACTGTAACAGAAGTGCCTGCTAACAAGGGTCTTGTAATCCAAGGAACTGCTGGTAAGACTTATAAAATTCCAAAACATGCAAGTACTCCTGAAGATATAACATCTGACCTTACAGGTAATCCAACTTCTCCATACGCTGTTGACCAGTCTACCAAGTTCTACTATGTATTGTCATACGTTAACGATGTTGAAGGTTTCTATCGCTATACTGGCTCTGGAGCAATTCCTGCCGGAAAGGCATTTTTCGAAACAACAGAAGATCTCAGTGCACTCGGTGCTAACTACCTGTCAATTATATATGGCGATGAAGAAGAGCCGAACGAGACTAATGGCATTAATGCTATAGAGAAATCTCTGCAGAATGGTGAGGCATTCAACCTCGCAGGTCAGCGCGTTGATGCAGGCTATAAGGGCATTGTAATCATTAATGGAAAGAAATATGTACGTAAATAATAAGAAGGAGGACATGACAATGAAAAGATATATTAAGCCTACAACAGACGTTCATCAAATAGAGTTTATGCTCATGGATCCCACTTCTGGGCTCAAACAAATCGATCCAAGGACAACCGTAGATGATCCAAACCTCATCGAGGGTAAGGAGTCCGGCTTCGGTTCCTTCTGGTCCGACGGTGACGAAGAGGAGTAACCTCTATAAAGCAATAGACACTGAGTAATAAGAGAGTGGCGGGGGCGCAAGGCTTCCGCCACTTTTTTCTCCCCTCCACATTTTGCTCCCTCCCCTTTTTGCTCCCTCCAACAACATTTTCTCGAAATGTTTGGAGGATAACAAGATTA
>JAFTFC010000237.1 GCA_017449725.1 Prevotella sp.
GACGTGAACACACGTCTCACGATAGAGGCGGAAGCCGTAAGCTACGAGCGCAACAACGGCTACAGCGGTTTGCAGACCTTTGTCAGTCCGTTCTCGGCAGAAATCCCATCAAGTGCAAAAGTCTACGGTTTCATCGATAAAAACACCGAGGGACTGTTCTTCCAGGAAACGGCACACATCACCGCCGGAACGCCCTACCTGATAAAGGGCAGCACAGGCATCAGTCTGAGTGCTACGAACACCACCGTTTCGTTCGACATCAACGAGGAGGCGGGCGACGACGCCACCTTCCGTGCCACCTATACAGCCACGACGGCAGGAGCCATCGGTGGTCATGTGTACGTGCTGGACAATAACAATTCGTTCCGTCCTGCTTCATCAACGGCAGCAATCGGTGCTTTCCGCGGCTACATTACGTCGGCTGCCGCACTGAGCAAGACGGCGGTGATATTTGACGAAACGGACGGAATTACTGCGACTAAGTCGCAGTACACTCGACACTCTGCTGCGTATAATCTTAACGGGCAACGCGTGGACGAAAGCTATCGAGGAATCGTCATTGTTAAAGGTAAAAAGGTAAAAAGGTAAAAACGATGAAGAAGCAATATAGAACCCCTGAAATAATGACGACGGAGATTGCAATGCACAACAATCTTGCATTTGGAACGGTAACGAATCTCGAAAACAACGAAGATGCTGCCACAAAGGAATATTCCGTGTGGGACAATAAACTGAACCAAACCTCTTTATGGGAAGAAGACCAGGAAGAGGAGTAATGCTTAATTTATAATTTGAAGATGAAGAAGAGACGATATATAGCAGTCATGATAATGCTGGCAGCGGGTGCTGCCACGATGCAGGCACAGGAAGTGGTAAGTTGCGGCGGTAAGGGAAGTTATGCTTCGTATGCCCCGCTGAGCATGAGCCGCAGCGGTAGCCACAGTGGTGACCAGAGTTACTACATGGAATACCGCAAGCTGAACATCCACGAAAGAAACAATCAGCCTATACCCACCAACGACTGGTGGACGAACATGATTAACGGTGCCGACCACGTGACGGGCAACGACCTCACAGGACACCTGTGGTCGTATCCGCTCTATGTGCAGGCGACACGCTACGGACTGGACGTGAAGTACCCCAACTACTGGATTGATAACGGTACGGAGATGAAAGCACACACCAAGGTTATGGTTAAGGGACTGGGATACGCGCCCTCGAAGACCATGGTGCAGTGGTGGCACGACTGGGACGTGGCGTTCTCGCTGGAGGACGGCGACAAGATGATGTACACCACCATGGCGCACGGCATGCCCTTCACGTGGGTGGAGATGCACAACGTGGTGCCGACCGTACAGATAGCCCGCGACGAGGGTGCTCCGGCATCAATCGTCGCTGGTAACATGACGGCTGTGCTGTTGAGCCAAGACGGCGTGACTCCGCTTGCCGACGGTACGGTGACCGACGGCTTCATCATAGGAATGACCGATGCCACCGACGGCATGACGCCCGAATACTACGGCATCTACCTGCCCGAGAAAACCACAGTGAACGTCAGCGACGGTGTGGCGACACTCCGCTTCTACGGCGGACAGCAGTTCGTGGTGGTGGCGACATTGCCTGCAAAGAACTACTTTGCGACCTTCCAACCTTACGCCTACAGTGTGCCGAGAGACACGCGGGTGACATGGAGTTACGATGCTGCTGCGGGCAAGGTGCACACCTACTGGGACATCACGGCAGAGAGCCTGCTGGCAGGAGTCGGCATTCCCGACCTGGGCGACGGAGAGACCAAGACGGTTGAGCCAGACGATGAGCCAGACGAACCGGGCGACGACGGTACGGAGACGGTAGACATCGACGACAACGAATATGACGGACCGGCATACGCTCCGAAGAGGACACCAAGTGCCGCAGTGAGAGTGCTGCAGGGATTCCTGCCCCACCACTACCGCGACTACAGCAGCGACAACAAACTGCCTGGAGCACAGGAGGCACAGTTCCGCACGCCCCACGGCATGCTGAAGATGGTAGAGGGTACCCACTTCCAGATAGACTACGACTTCTACGGCATGCTGCCATACTATCCAGTGCCTTTTGAGGGCGATGATGCGACGCACCCCTACCAGGAGGACATGATGATGGAGATGCTGACCGGCTATGCCAACACGGGCAGTTTCGGTGCTGACACCTATTGGGGCGGCAAAGGACTGACACAGATGGCGCTCAACATGATGTTTGCCCGCGAAATGGGCAAGGAAGCGCTCTACAAGCAGTGCCATGACAAACTGAAGGCTGCCATGGTGGACTGGCTGACCTACACGCCGGGTGAGCAGCGCTACTTCTTCGCCCGCAATGAGCGCTTCGGCGGCATGATTGGCTACGAGACGAGTTTCGACTCAGACACGTTCAACGACCACCACTTCCACTACGGCTACTTCACGCTGGCAGGAGCCCTGTTGGCACTCGTCGACGACGACTTCCGCGACAACTACGGTGACATGTTGCGCGAACTGGCTAAGGACTATGCCAACTGGGATCGCACAGACACCCGCTACCCCTTCTTCCGTACGTTCGACCCGTGGGCAGGTCACTCCTTCGCCGGCGGACTGGGCGACGGCAACGGCAACGGACAGGAATCGACGTCGGAAGCCATGCAGGGATGGGGCGGACTCTACCTGCTCGGTGTGGCACTGGGCGATAACGAGATGCGCGACGCAGGACTTTTCGGATGGGTCAGCGAGGCGCGCGGCACCGCCGAATACTGGTTTGACCGTCACAAGGACACGTCGCGCAACATGACGACCTTCCACACCAAGACCAACGGCGACTACGAGAACGGCTACAACATAGACTACGCGAAGTTCTCGGCAGGATATACCGACCAGGGGGTGGAGAAAACCATGACACCGCCCTACAACTCGAACCTGACCTGCCACGGCGTGGGCTACTGGACCTACTTCGGCTTCGACGCCGTGTTCATGCAAGGCATCCAGTGGATGCCGATCTCTACGGCACTCGACTACCTGAGCGAGGACAAGGAGTATGCAGCCTGGGACATGCAGCGCATGCTCGACGACACGTTCCACCATGGGTTCCTCGACCCCACGGGCGACGCCTCGCTCGCTGCGAGCGATTGGGGCAATGTGGCACTGTCGTACTATCAGCGGTCGAACCCACAGGAGGTGGCACGCCTCTTCGACGAAGGGTGGACGGCAGGCTATGACACCTACAAGACCAGTTCGACGAATGGTATCACCTACTTCGTCACACACTCGCACCTGACCTATGGCGACCTGGACTGGAGCATCACGGGAAGCATTCCCACCGCACGCGTGTACAACAAGAACGGAGCCAAGACCTATACGGCCTATAACCCCACAGACGCACCCATCACGGTGACCTTCTCCGACGGCGGCAGCCTGAACGTGCCTGCACGACGGCTGGCGGTGAGCGGACGGGTGTCGAAGTCGTCGGACACCATCTTCGGTGCGGACGATGACACCGACGTGCGCGACGAACTGGTGATGGAGAACCTGGCACTCGGCAAGAGCGCATATACCAGCACCAA
>JAFTFC010000238.1 GCA_017449725.1 Prevotella sp.
AATAACGGAACGCAATGTGACTTCGCTTGAAAAACTGGCATTCATCGGCAAGCGAGGTATGGGAGCATTGGAATTCGTGCCAGAGATAAAACGAGGTTCCTTGAATGACAAGATAGATATTAAGGCTTTGGCCGATTTGGCTGAGAAGATTACCATAGAGCGCGAGAATGTGAGGATACTGCCCGACGAGTCGCTTACCTTACAGTCGTTGATTGCTGTAGGCACATCCGCTGGCGGTCGCCAGCCAAAAGGCATCATCGCCATAGACAGAAAAACTGGAGAGATTCGTAGCGGACAAATTGATGTAGAGCCAAATCTGGACTATTACATCTTGAAGTTTGGTGACAAGCAGCACTCTACAGCCGAGTTGGAGCAGGCATATTATGAAATGGCTACGGCTGTGGGCATTAATATGATGGAATCTCGTTTGCTTGAAATAGATGGTATAAACCATTTCCTTACTAAACGTTTTGACCGTAACGAAACGGGAAAACTTCACACTCAGACATTAGCGGCAATGGATCCTGAAGCCGACAGTTACGAAAAGCTCTTTGCTGTCTGCCGTAAGTTGCATTTACCAGAGGTAGACTGCCAGGAACTCTATCGTCGTATGGTATTCAATATCCTTGCCAACAATACTGACGACCATCATAAGAACTTCACGTTCATCATGAACAGGCAAGGCTCCTGGCGACTCTCGCCAGCCTACGATATGACCTATATTTTCGATGCTGGCGGCTATCTGCCCAACAAAGAGCATTGTCTGATGATAGGTGGTAAGTTACAGGATATTACCCGTGAGGATGCTATCGAGTTTGCACGTGACAACGGCATCCGCCGACCCGATGCCATCATTCGTGATGTGGTTGCGTCTTTGAAGCAGTTCCGTAGCATTGCCATGAAATACGGCGTGTCAGAACAATGGACGGGTAGGGTAGAAGCAACGATTATCGACCATCTGAAAGCATGGGGAGAATGGAGTGAAGAAACTGTTATCCAAATTATGACTATCAAAGGTCATACTCTTTCTAACATCCGTATGTAACAGGCATATAAGGGTAACTACCACCTGCTGGCAGAGATTGACGGTAAGGAGCGGAAGTTCGTTATTGGCAAAAACAAGGAAGAATTCGCACTGATAGAGAAGACAGGCATTGCCAATCTTACTCCAGAACAGTTGCAAGAGATGGCTGAAAAATACTTTCTTCGCCTGACCGAATAAAATGATGTAAGGGTTATACACACAATAAACCGAGGAAAGGTGCGTTATCTTTTCGTGTTTAAACGTTTAAAGACCATAATAATCTTGTGTCTGGCTGTTGCCACGGAGGCAGCGGCTCAGTATGATCCGGCATTCAGTCACTACTTTGACATGGAACCGTCGTTTAACCCGGCGGCGGCAGGCAAGGAGTCGAAACTGAACGTGGCGGGAGCATACGCCATGAGTTTCGTGGGTTTTGAGAATAACCCCAATACGATATATCTTGCTGCCGACATGCCGCTGTATCTTTTGAATGCTTACCACGGAGTGGGACTTCAGCTTTACAACGACCAGATAGGTCTGTTCACTCACCAACGGGTTTCGGCTCAGTACTCGCTGAAGGTAAACCTGCTGGGCGGACGACTGGGTATCGGCGTGCAGGGCGGCTTTATCAATGAGCAGTTCGACGGTTCGAAGGTAGATGTAGAAGACTCGAGTGACGAAGTGTTCTCTAATTCGTCAATCAACGGCAATACCCTTGACTTAGCGGCAGGACTCTACTACACCCATGGCAGATGGTACGTTGGACTGTCGGCACAGCACCTCACGGCGCCCCTTGTAGAAATGGGTGACGTGAACGAGCTGCAGGTGGACAGATCGTATTATTTGACGGGCGGATACAATATTAAGCTGAGAAATCCGTTTTTAACAATACCGACGTCGTTGTTGGTGAGAACCGACGGGGTGGCTTGGCGCGAAGACATTACGGCGCGCCTGCTGTACACAAACGAGAAGCGAGTGATGTACGCAGGAGTATCGTACAGCCCGAAGACATCGGTGACGGTGCTTATCGGCGGTAGCTTCCACGGCATAAACGTGGGCTACAGTTATGAGGCATACACGTCGGGAATAAGCCTCGGAAACGGAAGCCACGAGCTGTTCGTGGGTTATCAGACGAACCTGAACCTGTATAAGAAAGGTAAGAACAAGCACAAGAGCGTGAGGATTCTTTGAAAGGGTAAAAAGGTAAAAGGGTAAAAAGGTAAAAAAGTAAAAAGGTAAAAAAGTAAAAGAGTAAAAAAGCAAAAATATATGAATACAAGAAAGACAGACAAGAGGGCAAAAGGATGGGGCAAGAAGGTTTTACCTTTTTACCTCTTTACCCTTTTACTCTTTATTCTGACCGGCTGCTTTGGCAGTAAGTCGGCAGTATCGGGCGGCGGCGGTGAAGTAACAGGAGTCGGCGGAGGCAAGAACTTCTCCGAGCCCACACCCTACGGCATGACCCTCATAAAGCGCGGATTCCTGCGTATGGGTATAGAGAAGGAAGACTCGCTGTGGGGCAAGCAGACCCCGGTGAAGGATATCTCTGTTGACGGATTCTGGATGGACGAGACGGAGGTGACGAACTCAAAGTACAAGCAGTTCGTATTCTGGGTGCGCGACTCTATTCTGCGTACACGTCTGGCTGACCCGGCATACGGCGGCGACGAGACGTACATGATTACCGAGGACAAGAACGGCGATCCCGTGACACCGCATCTGAACTGGAAAAAGAACCTGCCGCGCAAGCCCAACGAGGACGAGCAGCGCGCAATAGAGAGTCTCTACGTCACTAACCCCGTGACTGGCGAGAAGATGCTCGACTGGAGCCAGATGAACTACCGCTACGAGGTGTACGACTACACCACGGCAGCACTGCGCCGCAACCGACTGAATCCGCAGGAGAGAAACCTGAACACCGACGTGGAGGTGAACCCCAACGAGGTGGTGATGATTTCTAAGGATACAGCCTATATCGACGACGAGGGACGCATAGTCCGCGAGACGATAGACCGTCCGTTGTCGGGAGCATGGGACTTCCTGAATACGTATATCGTGAACATATACCCCGACACCACGGTGTGGGTGAACGACTTCCGCAACTCGGAGAACGAGGGATATATGCGCAACTACTTCAGCAATCCCGCATACAACGACTACCCTGTAGTGGGAGTGACGTGGGAGCAGGCTAATGCCTTCTGTGCATGGCGCACCGACTACCTGCTGAAGGGACTGGGCGGTGAGGCACGCTACGTACAGCGCTACCGCCTGCCGACAGAGGCAGAGTGGGAGTATGCCGCCCGCGGCATCGACGGCAACGAGTTCCCTTGGGAGAACAAGGACATGAAGAGCGACCGCGGATGCTACTACGCAAACTTCAAACCCGACCGAGGCAACTATACCAAGGACGGAAACCTGATAACCAGTCGCGTGGGAATATACTCGTCGAACACCAACGGACTGTTCGACATGGCAGGAAACGTTGCAGAATGGACCAGCACCATCTTCACCGAAGCAGGAGTAGAGGCGATGAACGATCTGAACCCGCAGCTGTCGTACAATGCAGCTAAGGAAGACCCCTACAAACTGAAGAAGAAGAGCGTGCGCGGCGGTTCGTGGAAAGATCCCGAAAGCTATATCCGCTCGGCATGGCGCTCGTGGGAGTATCAGAACCAACCCCGCTCGTATATCGGATTCCGCTGTGTGCGCTCGCTCGCAACAACGGCAAGCGTTAAAGGTAAAAAGGGAAAAAAGTAAAAAGGTAAAACTGTAAAATATAACTATGACAGTATATAGCAAGTTCAATGTAGTCTACCGACTGCAGAAATGGATGGACAGCGTGGCGGGACAGACGTTCCTTAATTACGCCTACAGTTGGGGAGCATCGATTGTGATCCTGGGTACGTTGTTCAAGTTGACCCACCTCCCAGGTGCTAACTTCTTCCTGTTCCTCGGAATGGGAACGGAGGTGTTCGTGTTCTTCATCTCGGCATTCGACCGTCCGTTCGACAAGACCACTGACGGTATGGACCTCGATATTCACATGGACGAGGAAGAGACAGAGAGCCAGACAGTAGTGAGTGGCGGAGTAATCGGCAGCGGAGCAGTGATTGGAGGCAGCGGTGCTACCATAATCGGCGGCGGTATCGGCGGCGGTACTGTAGTCGGCGGAGAAGTTCCGGCAGCGGCACTGGACGGTGAGACTGCAGCAGGCGGCATTGGCGGTGGAACGGTTATCATCGGTGGCGGGGCAGGCGAACTGCCGCAGCCCGTGGCTCCCGACATGGCAGAGGCAACAGGCAACTATGTGGAGGAACTGAAGAAACTGACCGAGGTGCTCGAGAAGGTTTCGGAGCAGAGCCAGCGTCTCACCACCGACTCGGAGGAGATGGAGAACCTGAACCGCACGCTCACCGGCATCTGCAAGGTTTACGAGATGCAGCTTAAGAGTGCAAGCAAGCAGATAGGTACTATCGACGAAATCAACGAACAGACCCGTAAGATGGCTGACCAGATAGACCAGCTCAACCAGATATATGCCCGCATGATAGAGGCAATGACGGTAAATATGCCTGGGGCGCAAGTTAAATAACAGGAAACATGGCAATAAAGAAAAGACCCGTATCGCCCCGTCAGAAGATGATCAATCTGATGTATGTGGTGCTCATGGCAATGCTTGCGTTGAACGTGTCGACGGAAGTGTTGGAGGGATTCTCGCTCGTGGAGGAGAGTCTGAGCCGTACTACATCGAACTCTTCTAAGGAGAACGCGTCGATATACAGCGATTTCCAGGAGCAGATGAAGGCTAATCCGGAGAAAGTGAAGGCGTGGTTCGACAAGGCTACCACGGTGAAGCGCATGAGCGACTCGCTGTACAACTTCGCTCAGGAACTCAAGGAGGCTATCGTGCGCGAGGCGGACGGCAAGAACGGTGACGTTCACAACATACGGAACAAGGAAGACCTTGAGGCTGCAACACAGGTGATGCTGGCACCAGGCTCAGGCAAGGGACAGCAGCTCTACAATGCCATCAATGACTTCCGCGAGCAGATGCTCAAAATGGTGACCGACGAACGACAGAGGAATATCATAAAGGGTAACCTTACCACCGAACTGCCCAAGCATGCACATGCTATGGGCAAGAACTGGCAGGAGTACATGTTCGAAGGAATGCCGACGGCAGCAGCCGTGACACTGCTTTCGAAGTTGCAGAGCGATATACGCTATGCCGAGGGTGAGGTGCTCCACACACTGGTCTCTAACATCGACGTGAAGGATATCCGTGTCAACAAGCTCGACGCTTTCGTCATCCCCAATGCGCAGACCGTGGTTCGCGGTGACAAGTATTCAGCACAGATAGTAATGGCAGCAATCGACACTACCCAGCAGCCGAAAGTATTCATCGGCGGTAAGGAGATGAACCTGCCTAATAATACTTACGAGTTTATAGCCGGTAAGACAGGAGACTACAACCTGAGTGGTTATCTCACGGTGGTAAACGGAAACGGCGAGGTAATACGTCGCGACTTCAACCAGCCCTATACCGTGGTAGACCCCAGTGCTACCGTCAGTGCCGACCTTATGAACATGCTCTACGCAGGTTACAGCAACCCAATCAGTGTCAGCGTGCCAGGAGTACCCTTGAACAAGGTGTCGGCAACAATGGCAGGAGGTACGCTGCAGCCAGTAGGACCGGGTAAGTACATTGCCCGTCCGGCAGCGGTAGGCAAGGACGTCACCATCACGGTGTCATCGCTCCAGAGCGGTTCGCCCAAGCAGATGGGACAGTTCACCTTCCACGTTCGCAAGCTGCCCGATCCGACACCTTATATTATAGTTGGCGACAACCGATTCAAGGGCGGCGGTCTGGCTAAGGCTTCGCTCATGGACGCCAGCCAGCTGAAGGCAGCCATCGACGACGGTCTGCTGGACATAGAGTTCAAGGTGCAGTCGTTTGAGACAGTGTTCTTCGACAACATGGGTAATGCGGTGCCGATGGTAAGCAACGGTGCACAGTTCTCGGAACGCCAGCGTGATGCCTTCCGCAAACTCTCGCGCAGCCGCCGTTTCTACATCTCGCGTGTTACGGCAATCGGTCCTGACGGTATCACCCGTACCCTGCCGAGTTCAATGGAGGTAATTGTGAAGTAAAATAGTAAAAATATATAGAACATGAAAAATAAAGGAAATTGGATGATGAGATTGGTACTGTCGGTAGTTTGCCTACAGTTCTCAATTCTCAATTCTCAATTCTCAATTTGCTCGGCTCAGCCTGCCGCACGCCGTGCCCAACAGCAGCAACAGCAGCAGAAGTCCAACGCACAGAACATCACCACCCGTGCGCAGATAGCATTCCCCACATCGCCCTCGATGTCCGAGGACGTGGTGTGGAGACGTGACATATACCGTGAGATAGACCTTACGCAGGATGCCAATGCGGGACTGTACTACCCCGTGGAGCCCATGGGAACGCAGATGAACCTCTTCTGCTACATGTTCAAACTGATGATGCGCGGACAGGTAAAGGCTTACGAGTACCGCCTCGACGGCAATGAGGTGTTTACAGACTCGGCAAGGGTGAAGCCGCTGGCATTCCTCGACAACTACCACATCTACTACGAGAAGGTGAACGGACGCGTGCGTCTCGACGACAGCGACATTCCTTCGCGCGAGGTTAAGTCTTACTACGTCAAGGAGAGTGCCTACTACGACCAGGCATCGGCTACGTTCCATACCAAGGTGCTGGCAATATGTCCCATCATGGTGCGCGAGGACGACTTCGGTGACGGTTCGGCTAAATATCCGCTCTTCTGGGTGAAGTACGACGATATTGCTCCCTACCTGAGCAAGCAGATGATAATGACATCGAACCTCAATAATGCCGCTACGATGAGCATTGACGACTACTTCACGAAGAACATGTACCGCGGACAGATTTACAAGACCACGAACATGCTCGGCAGAACGCTGGCGCAGTATTGTAATACCGACTCGGCACTGACAAAGGAACAGAAGCGCATTGAGCAGGAACTGGTGCTCTTCGAGAAGAACCTCTGGGGCAATCAGGAGCGCAAGGACTCGCTCGACAGTATAGCTAATGCCGGAAACACAAAGGCAGCGAAGAAAGCGGCGCGCAAAAACCGCCGTGCGTCGGGCGGCTCGACCAAGACGGTGAAGCAGAAGTCAAACAGTTCGTCAGGCTCGGCATCGTCAAGCGGCTCGTCTGCACGTGTTAGCGTAAGAAGACAGAGGCATTAATGCCATTGAGAATTGCCCGTTGACAAGAACCCCAATTTAATAATCAAATCAATAAGCTTATGAAAAAGATTTTTACTCTCATCGTACTGGCTGCCGCATTCAGCATGCCGGCACAGGCACAGGTGAAGTTCGGACTCAAGGGTGGTCTGAACCTTACAAACATGTCGTTCAGCAAAAGTGTTGATGACAAGTCTAACCGCGCCGGATTCTTCATTGGTCCGACAGTATTGGTGAACATCCCCATCGTTGGTCTGGGTGTTGATGCGTCTGCTCTCTACGACCAGCGCGAGGCTAAGGCAGGCGACGAGACCCTGAAGGCTCAGCAGATAGCCATCCCCATCAACCTCCGTTATGGTTTCGGTCTTGGAACAATGGCAAGTGCATTCATCTTCGCCGGTCCCCAGTTCGGCTTTAACATTGGTGATAAGGACCACAAGCTTGATAACAGCGCAACATGGGAACTGTCGGGCTCTAACTTCAGTGTTAACGTCGGTCTCGGCGTAATGGCACTGAACCACTTGCAGGTAACAGCCAACTACAACATCGTATGTGGTAAGACTGGTGAGATGACATTCGCTAATGGCGTTAAATCAGCCATACGCGGTCGCAGCAACGCTTGGCAGATCGGTGTTGCTTACTTCTTCTAAATGATTTATGCGGACGTAATACTACCCTTGCCGCTCGACGGTGTCTTCACCTATTCGGTACCTGAGGTGCTCGAGAGTATGGTGGAGCGGGGTAGGCGTGCGCTTGTACCACTGGGTAGGAACAAAACCTACGTTGCCATCATAGTCGGGATTCACACGGTGAAGCCCGACTTTAAGTGTCGGGACATCCTGAGGGTGCTGGACGAGAAGCCGATACTGTTGGAGGAGCAAATGGAACTGTGGCAGTGGATTTCGGACTACTACATGGCGCCCTTGGGTGACGTGATGACGGCGGCACTGCCGGCAGGACTGAAGGAACTCGACGGTTATCGTCCGAAGACCGAAACGTATGTGGACCTGGGGGAGAAGTTCCGTTCAGAAATGGCGCTCCACCAGGCTCTTGACATGCTGAAGCGTTCTCCCAAGCAGCTGCAGTGCTTCGTGACCTTCCTCGAACTGTCGCATTGGGACGAGATTGGTGAGAGATCCGAGGGAGAGAGCGTGTCGCGCGATGAGCTGTTGAATGCTAGCCGCAGTACAACGCAGACAATACGAAACCTTGTCAATAGCGGGTATCTGGAGACGTTTGAGCGTGAGGTGGGACGACTGAATACCCTAAATATTACGAAAACCCAGATGCCTTCACCGCTAACCGAAGCGCAGCAGGAAGCATACAACAGAATACTGATGCAGTTCTTAAAGAAGAATGTTGTGTTGCTTCACGGCGTTACTTCGAGCGGTAAGACAGAACTCTATATTCATCTTATCAAGCAGGCACTGGAACGGAAGGAGCAAGTGCTCTACCTGTTGCCAGAGATAGCCTTGACGGTTCAGATACGAGAGCGCCTCGGGCGCATCTTCGGCAACCGCCTCGGTATCTATCATTCGAAATACAGTGATGCCGAGAGAGTAGAGATATGGCAGAAACAGTTGTCGGGAAATCCTTATGACGTTATTCTTGGAGCACGCTCGGCAGTCTTCCTGCCGTTTAAGAAACTGGGGCTCGTGATTATCGACGAGGAGCACGAGACATCGTTCAAACAGCAAGACCCCGCACCGCGGTATCACGCCCGTTCGGTGGCGATAATGCTGGCGCAGAAGTATGGTGCCAAAACCCTCCTGGGAACGGCGACTCCCTCGCTCGAAAGTTATAATAATGCCGAGAAAGGGAAGTATGGACTGGTGACGCTGGACACACGCTACAGCGGGGTGGAACTACCCGAGATACGCATTGTTGATACCAAGGACTTGCAGAGGCGTAAGATGATGAACGGACCCTTCTCGCCAGACCTCCTCGTGGCGGTGCGCAAGGCGCTGACGGCAGGTGAGCAGGTGATATTGTTTCAGAACCGCCGCGGCTTTGCCCCCGTTATAGAGTGCAAGGAGTGCGGATGGGTGCCTCACTGTACCCACTGCGACGTGTCGCTGACATACCACAAGAACCTCGGGGCGCTGTCGTGCCACTATTGCGGCAGTGTGTTTCCCATGCCTCGGCAGTGTCCAGCCTGTGGCAGTGAGAACCTGCTAAACCGCGGCTACGGAACAGAGAAGATAGAAGACCAGATACTGCAGATATTCCCCGATGTCAGGGTGGCAAGGATGGACCTTGACACCACTCGTAGCCGCCATGCCTATGACAGGATAATTAACGACTTCTCCGCCGGGCGCACCCAATTGCTCATAGGTACGCAAATGGTGACCAAGGGTCTCGATTTTGACCGCGTGTCGGTAGTGGGAATTCTCAATGCCGATAGTATGCTGAACTATCCCGACTTCCGCGCATTCGAGCATGCCTTTATGATGATGTCACAGGTGAGCGGCAGGGCAGGGCGAAGGGGAAAGCGCGGACAGGTGTTCCTGCAGACCAAGAACGCCCAACTGCCCTTGATAGCACAGGTGGTGAAGAACGAATATCAGCAGTTCTATCGTGACCAAATGGAAGAGCGGCAGATGTTCTGCTATCCACCATACTTCAGACTGATATATGTGTTCCTGAAGCACAAGGATAATCGGTTGGTTGACGAGGAGGCACACCATGCTGTGGAGATGCTTAGGCAAAGACTCGGCAGCAGGGTACTGGGACCCGACCGTCCTTCAATTTCTAAGGTTAAGACGCTGAATATCCGTAAGATAGTATTGAAATTAGAGCCTGGAATTGACATCCGTCAGGTGAAGGAATGTCTGAGAACAGTGAAGAAAGCACTGTTGGAAGCACCGCGCAACAGTTCGTTGCAGATATTCTTCGATGTTGATCCGCTATAACTCTACGACCGTGATGCCTGCTCCGCCGAACTGTACGTGCTCGTCGCGAAAACGGGTGACGTTGGGAACGGTTGAGAGATAGTCGCGAATAAGCTGCCGCAGGATGCCGTTGCCCTTACCATGAAGGATGCGCACGGGAGTCATGCCAACGAGAATAGCATCATCGATGAAGTGCATCACCCGGTCGAGAGCCTCGTCGCCGCGCATTCCCCTTACGTCGAGGTCCTGCCGGAAACTCAGTTTGCGTGTGTCAATAGCCTCGCGTGCCAGTCTGCTAACCCTTCCTGGAACAGCAATATCGCGCTTCGGTGTTTCAGTGGCTTCAAGCAGTTCGAGCTTCACTTTGGTACGTATGTCACCGAAGATTACCGTTGCCGACTTCCCTTCGATAGATTCAACCTTACCCACCGTCGACAGCCCCTTCATGCGGACAGCAGAACCGACAGTGATAGGAACCGCAGACTTAGCATTAGCGGATGCGGCGGTCTTCGCCGAACCTGACGGTTCGGATACAGTGGCATTCTTGCTCTTCTCCTCTTTTCGCTTAGCCTTACGAGCCTTGCGCTCCTCCATCTGTCGCAGTTTGCGTTCGAAGTCCTCTTCGCTCATCAATCCGCGGGTGTCGTCAGTCGTTATCTGCTTGCGGAACTCATTCAACTCCTCTCGTACGATGCGGGTACGTTCCTTCTCTGCTTGTGCCTCGCGTATTTCTCGGATAGCGTTCTCTATGCGGCGGTTTGTCTCGTTGAGCAGTTCTGCTGCCTGTTCCTGTGCCCGGCGCAGTATCTTCTTACGTTCCTTCTCAATCTCTTCTATGTCCGTATCCAGTTTCTCTCCCTGTACTTCAAGCCTTTTCTCGTGCTGGTGGATAGCCTGTCGCTTAGACTCCCAGTAGCGTTTGTCTCGAACGATGTCCTGAAGATACTAGTCGCTCTGAATATAATCGCTGCCAACAATCTCTGAAGCGTTGTTGATAACACGTTCGGGGATGCCTATCTTACGGGCTATCTCTATGGCGAACGAACTGCCCGGCCGACCTGGTTCAAGGCGGAACAGCGGACGCATCTCGTGGCGGTCGTAGAGCATGGCACCATTTACGACACCCTCATGGTTCTCGGCGAAATGTTTCAGGTTCTGGTAGTGGGTCGTTATAACTCCGAAAGCCTTCTGCTTCCATAGTTCCTCGAGCACACTCTCAGCGATGGCACCGCCAATTTGCGGCTCGGTACCTGTACCGAACTCGTCTATAAGCAGCAGCGTGCGGTCATCGGCTGTCCGCATCATGTTCTTCATGTTGAGAAGATGGCTCGAATAAGTTGAGAGGTCGTTCTCCAGACTCTGCTCGTCACCGATGTCGATGAGTATATGGCGGAATATTCCCGCACGGCTGCGTTCGCTCATGGGAACCGACAGCCCGCACTGTATCATGTATTGTAGCAGCCCAGTGGTCTTTAAACATACCGACTTACCTCCGGCGTTAGGTCCCGAGATAATCATCAGTCTTCCGTAGGAAGCCTTTGCCTCCTTGTTGTTGTTCTCCAGTCGTATGTCTAGTGGCACCACCTCGCGATTCTGTTTCTTCAGCGACAGCATCAGCAGTGGGTGAATAGCACGTGTCCAGTCGATGAGCGGTTTCTTGCTTACCTCCAACTCAATACCACCGATAGTGCGTGCAAGCTCTGCCTTTGCCCTAATCATGTCGATGGTGGCAAGGAGAGAATAAGAATCCACAATGTCCTCGATATGTGGGCGCACCTCCTTTGAGAACTCCGTCAAGATACGTATAATCTCCTGTCGTTCCTGAGCCTCCAACTCACGTATGTGATTGTTTGCCTCTACAACTTCTGTAGGTTCAATGAAGACGGTCTTTCCCGTTGCCGATTCGTCGTGGACGATGCCGTGAATCTTACGTTTTAGTGCGGGGGAGATGGGTATCACCAGTCTTCCGTCGCGTAGGGTGGGACTAACGTCCTTGTCCACCAGTCCTTCGCTCTGTGCGCTGCGTAGAATGCTCCATAGTGTTCTCGATATGCTTCCTTCTGCTTTAGCCAGTTCTTTGCGGATGCGAGCCAGTTCCGGTGAAGCATCGTCGCGCATGTGTCCGAACTTGTCGAGAATCTGACCAATTCGACGTACCAGCTCGGGGAACGTCTTTATGTCGTCGGTAAGGTGTCGCAAAGCCTTCCGGTCGTTTTTCTCCTCCGTCTCTTCGTCCTTATTGCCCCTTAGGAATACAACCAGTTTATGGATAGTGTCCAGTGAGCGCTGCAAGTCGAACAGTTCCGCTTCGTCGAGGTGAGTGCCCTCGATGCGCAGTCGTGCAACCGCCTCACGGACATCGAAGAAGTATTGCAGCGGCATCTCTATTCCCGAGTTCTGAATAGCCCTGAACTCGCGCACCTGCTCCAGCCACTCGTTCACTTCGTCGGTATCAGAGGAAAAATGCACCTTTTCGATGCATTCCTTTCCCAGTGAACTAAGGCATCTCTCGCGCAGGAGCGCACGTACCTCTTTAAATCCTATCTTCTCTTCAAATGTGTCGGGGTAGATCATGGAAATGATTTTTAATCCAGGAAACCTTGCCGGCGCAGTGCTTTAAGTAGTGTCTCCGACATAGCCTCGTTGTCCTTTTTGGTGTAGCGAATGTCTGTAAATATCTGAGCAAGTGTCTCTTTATTGTTGATGCGTACAAACTCTTGGTTCTCGGGAAGGTTCTCCTTAGCCTCATAGTACTTGTCGATAAGTTCGGGCGTATAGTCGTGGTAAGTTTCGTTGTGTATCACCGACTCCACGGGCAAGCGATCCGAAAGTGGCGGCATTTCGTCGGGCCATCCCAGCGTGAGTGTTGCAACGGGGAACACCAGTTCGGGTAGTTTAAGAGTATCGATAATGCTTTCGGGTTGGTAAACAGTTGTGCCGAGCCAGCAGTAGCCCAGTCCCTCCTCTTCTGCCAGGCAGCAGAAGGTTTGGGTGAAGAGCAGTGCGTCGGTGGCAGCATTGATAAACGATAGGAAATTGTCATAACCCGGTTGAGCATGGCGGTTTTCAGCCCAAAGTGAGGTGCGTCTGAAGTCGGCACATACGGTAAGCACCACAGGTGCCCCGGTCACCATTGGCTGGTTGAAATGAGCCGGTGCTAACCGGCGTTTCATCTCCTCATCGCGGGTTACTATAACACTATAAAGTTGCAGGTTTCCCATTGTTTGCGTACGCTCGGCAAGAGCAATCAGTTCGCTGAGCAGTTCATTGGAAACCGGTCGGTCTGAATATTTTCGGATACTTCTCCGTCGTTCGAGATTCTTCATTTTGGATAACTTTTTCGTTTGCAAAGTTAACAAAGTTTTCCGAAATAGAAAATTTTCTATAAATAAAATGGTAGAAATATTTGATGATATGTAGAATTTTGTTTAACTTTGCCAGCGCTAAAATAGGTAGAAGATGAAAACTTACACTTACGATGAGGCTTTCAGCGCCTCACTCCATTATTTTGACGGCGACGAGTTGGCTGCTCGCGTCTGGGTCAATAAGTATGCAATGAAGGACTCCTATGGTAATATTTACGAGAAGAGTCCCGAGGATATGCATTGGCGTATTGCCCGAGAGATTGCCCGTATTGAGAAGAAGTACGAGAACCCGATGTCGGAGCAGGAGATTTTTGACCTTTTGGATCATTTCCGCTACATTGTTCCTGCTGGAAGTCCTATGACAGGAATCGGTAATAACTTCCAAGTGGCATCGCTCTCGAATTGTTTCGTAATAGGTCTTGACGGCGATGCCGACTCCTACGGAGCCATTATGCGTATTGATGAGGAGCAGGTGCAGTTGATGAAGCGTCGTGGTGGAGTAGGGCACGACCTCAGCCACATCCGTCCCAAGGGCTCTCCGGTAAACAATTCCGCCCTCACCTCAACAGGACTTGTCCCGTTTATGGAGCGTTATAGTAATAGTACGCGCGAGGTAGCTCAAGACGGACGCCGTGGAGCACTGATGCTGTCGGTAAGCATCAAGCACCCAGATTCAGAAGCGTTTATCGACGCTAAAATGACTGAAGGAAAGGTGACTGGCGCAAACGTAAGTGTGAAGATAGACGATGAGTTCATGCAGGCAGCCACTGCAGACAAGCCATATATTCAGCAGTTCCCAATCAGGAGCGACAATCCCGACGTTACGAAGGAGATTTCTGCCAAGACGCTGTGGGAGAAGATTGTTCATAACGCTTGGAAGAGTGCTGAACCTGGAGTACTGTTCTGGGACACCATCATCCGTGAGAGTATTCCCGATTGTTATGCCGACCTGGGTTTCCGCACTGTTTCAACAAACCCCTGCGGCGAGATTCCCCTCTGCCCCTACGACTCGTGCCGCCTGCTGAGCATCAATCTCTATTCGTACGTTGTTAATCCGTTCACCAAGGATGCATACTTCGACTACGAGAAGTTCCGCAAGCATGTAGGCTTTGCCCAGCGACTGATGGATGACATCGTAGACCTGGAGATGGAGAAGATAGACATGATTATGAAGAAGGTGAAGGCAGACCCACAGAACGAGGAGGTTAAGGGAGCCGAGTATCATCTGTGGGAGAAAATACAGGACAAGAGCGGCAAGGGTCGCCGTACCGGAGTGGGCATTACCGCCGAGGGCGACATGATTGCAGCCATGGGACTGCGCTACGGAACTCAGGATGCCACTGACTTCTCGGTGAACGTTCACCGCACGCTGACGCTCGCTTCCTACCGCTCGTCGGTGGAAATGGCAAAGGAGCGAAGAGCCTTCGCCATCTATGATGCCAAGCGTGAGGAGAACAACCCGTTCGTCCTGCGCATCAAGGCTGCCGATGAACAACTCTATAACGACATGGTAAAGTACGGACGCCGCAACATCGCCTGTCTGACGATTGCCCCGACCGG
>JAFTFC010000239.1 GCA_017449725.1 Prevotella sp.
CGTAGAGATCACTGTTGAGTTGATCTACGCTCTTGCCCTGAACCCGGCTCTCCGCTTCGCTATACGCGAGGCTGGTCGTACAGTAGGTTCTGGTCAGATCACAGAGGTTTACGAGGACTAATACGTTGAGGAATTGCGATACTATCGCAGTTACATAGACTAAAAGTCATGCTCCCGTCCATCGGGCGGGGGCATATTTACGGGAATAGCTCAGTTGGTAGAGCATCGGTCTCCAAAACCGAGGGTCGTGGGTTCGAGTCCTCCTTCCCGTGCTAAGAGTGAAATAATATGGTTAAGAAATTTATCAATTATTGCAAGGCTTGCTATAGTGAACTTGCGCATAAAACAACTTGGCCGACGCGCGCCGAACTTACTCACAGTGCAGTGGTAGTATTATCTGCTTCCCTTATCATTGCGCTCGTGGTGTTCATTATGGATAGTGCGTTTAAGTGGATTATGAGTGGAGTTTATCCAAGCTAACAACTAAGGAAATGTCAGGAACAATGAAATGGTATGTGCTACGTGCTGTCAGCGGTAAAGAGGCTAAGGTAAAAGAGTATCTTGAGGCTGAGATAAAGCATAATGCGTTGCTTTCGGCTAACGTTTCTCAGGTATTGATACCTATGGAGAAACAGGCGTCGATGCGCAATGGCAAGCGCGTTGTCAAGGAGAAGGTTAGCCTTCCCGGATACGTGCTGGTCGAGGCAAATCTCGTTGGTGACGTTGCTCACACGTTGCGTTTTACTCCCAATGTTCTGGGCTTCCTTGGTGGTTTGGACAATCCTACTCCGGTAAAACAATCTGATATTAATCGGATTCTTGGTACTGTTGAAGAGACACAGATTCAGGATGATGTTAACATCCCGTACATGGTTGATGAAACAGTTAAGGTTACTGATGGTCCGTTCAGCGGTTTCAGTGGCGTGATTGAAGAAGTCAATGCCGAGAAACATAAGCTGAAGGTTATGGTTAAGATTTTCGGAAGAAAGACTCCTTTGGAGTTAGGTTTTATGCAGGTTGAAAAAGAATAGCCACATTGTTACGGGTGAGCATATTCTTTTATATTATCAATTTTAATTAACAAAGAAATGGCTAAAGAAGTTGCTGGATTAATCAAATTACAGATTAAAGGTGGCGCAGCGAATCCCTCTCCTCCCGTAGGTCCTGCTCTGGGTTCTAAGGGTATTAACATCATGGGATTCTGCAAAGAGTTCAACGCCAGAAACCAGGATAAGGCAGGTAAGGTATTACCGGTCGTTATCACTTACTATACCGACAAGTCATTCAGCTTTGAGATCAAGACCTCTCCCGCAGCTGTTCAGTTGCTGGAGGCGGCTAAGGCAAAGGGCGGTAGCTCTGAGCCCAACCGTAAGAAGGTTGCATCTGTTACTTGGGATCAGGTTAAGGCTATCGCCGAGGACAAGATGAAGGACTTGAACTGTTTCACAGTAGAGTCGGCTATGAAGCTTATTGCCGGTACAGCGAGAAGTATGGGTATTACTGTTAAAGGGGACTTCCCTGGTAAAGAATAAAATCTTCAATTATTAAAGACATGAGCAAATTGACAAAGAATCAAAAGGCAGTCGCTGAGAAGGTTGAAACAGGGAAAGCTTACACTTTACAGGAAGCAGCAGGACTGGTAAAGGAGATTACCACTACCAAGTTCGATGCGTCTGTTGATATAGACGTTCGCTTAGGCGTAGATCCGCGTAAGGCCAACCAGATGGTACGTGGCGTTGTGTCACTTCCCAATGGTACTGGTAAGGTTACGCGTGTTCTTGCACTCTGTACACCGGATCAGGAAGCAGCTGCTCAGGAAGCAGGTGCCGACTATGTTGGTCTCGATGAATATATCGAGAAGATAAAGGGTGGTTGGACTGACATTGATGTCATCATCACCATGCCCTCTTGTATGGGTAAGTTAGGTCCGTTGGGTCGTGTTCTCGGTCCTCGTGGTCTTATGCCAAACCCCAAGAGCGGTACTGTTACTATGGACGTTGCTAAGGCAGTTAAGGAAGTAAAGCAGGGTAAGATCGACTTTAAGGTTGACAAGGCTGGTATCATCCATACTTCAATCGGTAAGGTCAGCATGACTCAGGAGCAGATCTTCGGAAATGCGAAGGAGTTTATCGCTACAGTTATCAAGCTGAAGCCCGCTGCCGCTAAGGGTACATATATCAAGAGTATCTATCTTTCCAGCACTATGAGTAAGGGTATCAAGGTTGATCCAAAGACAATTGAGTAACTCTATTAAATCTTAGTAAAATGAAAAAGGAAGTAAAAGATACTATAATTGTTGAACTTGGTCAGAAGTTGAAGGAGTATGCTCACTTCTATCTGGTAGACCTTACCGGAATGAATGCAGAGCAGACAAGCAACCTCCGTCGCAAGTGCTTCAAGAACAATATCAAGTTGCTGGTTGTGAAGAATACTCTTCTGCAGAAGGCACTTGAGAAGTCCGATGTTGATTTTGAACCCCTGTATGACGTACTGAAGGGTAATACGGCAGTTATGTTTACCGACGTGGCTAACGTTCCGGCTAAACTGCTGAAGGAATATAAGAAGGAAGGTATCCCCGCACTCAAGGCTGCATATGCCGAGGAAGGTATCTACGTTGGTGCCGACAAACTGGAGGAGCTGTCTTCTATCAAGAGCAAGAACGAGGTTATTGCCGAGATTGTTGCCCTGCTACAGTCGCCTATCAAGAACGTTGTATCTGGCTTGAATGCCGGTGGCAAGGTTCACGGGCTGCTTGACGCAATCGCTGAGCGTAACAAATAAGCGAAAGAGAGTAAATTATCAAGAATTAAAAACAAATTAAAATCTTAAATAAAAATGGCAGATATTAAAGCTATTGCTGAAGAGTTGGTAAACCTTACAGTGAAAGAAGTTAACGAGTTGGCAACAGTCCTGAAGGACGAGTATGGAATTGAGCCTGCTGCTGCAGCCGTTGCTGTAGCTGCTGGTCCCGC